>CAZCGD010000598.1:0-2036 GCA_964498105.1 uncultured Streptomycetaceae bacterium | reverse complement strand
ATACGAAGAACGTCGCGACCGTGGATATGTGGGTCGCAGGCAGGCGCCAGCGCGCCACCACTACCCGGTTCGGCAACGTGACCAACCCGGCGACCGGGGTCGTGACCCGGCGCGTGCCGTTCTGCAATTCGGCGGACGTGGACAGCGCGGTGCAAGCGGCGGCGGCGGCGTATCCGGCGTGGCGCGACACGCCACCGTTGCGGCGCGCGCGCGTCATGCAGAAATTCCTGCAACTGCTGCAGGCCCACCAGAAGGAGCTCGCGCAACTCGTTACCGGGGAGCACGGCAAGACGCTGCCGGACGCGATGGGCTCGGTGCAGCGCGGGATCGAAGTGGTCGAATTCGCCTGCGGCATACCGCACCTGCTGAAGGGCGAGCATTCGGAAGACGTCGGCACCGGCGTCGACTGCCATTCGGTGCGCCAGCCGGTGGGCGTGTGCGCCGGCATCACGCCGTTCAATTTCCCGGTGATGGTGCCGCTGTGGATGTTTCCGGTGGCAATCGCCTGCGGCAATACCTTCATCCTGAAGCCCTCGGAGAAGGTGCCGTCGGCCTCCATGCGCATGGCGGAGCTGTTCAAGGAAGCGGGCCTGCCCGACGGCGTGTTCAACGTCGTCCACGGCGACAAGGAGACGGTGGACGCGATCCTTGGCCACCCCGGCATCCACGCGGTTTCCTTCGTGGGCTCCACCCCGATTGCCCGACATATTTACGAGACCTGCTCTAAAAACGGCAAGCGCGTGCAGGCGCTGGGCGGGGCCAAGAACCACGCGGTGGTGCTGCCGGATGCCGACCTCGAATTCGCGGCCGACGCGCTGATCGGCGCGGCCTATGGCTCGGCGGGCGAGCGGTGCATGGCGATCTCGGCCGTGGTCGCAGTTGGCGCGGCGGCTGATCCGCTGGTGAATCTGCTCAAGAAAAAGGCGGCAGCGATCGTCATCGGTCCGGGCGATAAAGAGGGCGTGGACATGGGCCCGCTCGTGACCGCCCAGCATCGCGACAAGGTCTCGGGCTACGTGGACCTGGGCGTGAAGGAGGGCGCGAAGATGGTCCTGGATGGCCGTGCCCACCAGGTTCCCGGCTACGAGAACGGTTATTACCTTGGTACCACCCTCTTCGATAACGTAAAGCCTGATATGAAGATCTACCAGGACGAGATCTTCGGACCGGTGCTGGTCGTGCTGCGGGAGAAAACACTCGAGGACGCCATCGCGCTCGTCAACCGCAACCCCTATGCCAACGGCACGGCAATCTTCACTGAGTCTGGTGGGGCCGCGCGCCGTTTCGAGAACGAGATCCAGGTCGGTATGGTAGGCGTCAACGTGCCGATCCCGGTGCCGGTGGCGTTCTACTCCTTTGGCGGCTGGAAGGGTTCGCTGTTCGGTGACCTCCACGTGCACGGTATGGACGGCGTGAAGTTCTACACCCGTACCAAGGTCATCACCACCCGCTGGCCGCACCAGGACACGCCGGCATCGGGTTTGAATATGCCCACGTTGGGGTGAATACGCGAAAGTTTGCAGTTTGCAGTGGGCAGTTTGCAGTTGCTGCCAACTGACGGCTGCCAACTGTCAACTTACAGATGAGCGCACGCGAAAACATTCTTGCGCGCATTCGCGCGCGACAGGGCAAGCCTGCGGCGCAGACAGCCGCCGAGCGCGAGCCGGTGCGCGCTTACATCCGCTCTCATCCGGAGAGCCCGCGCCCGCGCATGGATTGGGATCCGGTCGCGCGCTTTCGAGAGTGCGCCCTCGGGCTCGCAAGCACGGTGGACGAAGTGGAAACGCTGGCGGCCATTCCCGCGGCGGTGGCCCGCTATCTGGCTGCCCATTCGCTGCCGCTCGCGGGAGTGTGCTGGCCGGAATTCGCCGGCCTCAACTGGCGCGGCGCCGGCTTGGCCGTCGAATCGCGCGCGGCGCGCGATGCCGATCCCGTCGGCATTACCGGAGTATTCTGCGCGATCGCCGATACCGGGACGCTGATGACGGTGACGGGGCGGGACACGCCGGCGACGTTGAGCCTGCTGCCCGAAACGC
>CAZCGD010000597.1:0-12340 GCA_964498105.1 uncultured Streptomycetaceae bacterium | reverse complement strand
CAGCGCCAGGCTGCGCTCGAAGCGCGCCGCCTGGGCGATCGCCTGCTGCAGGCGATCGTTGAACATGCCCCGGTTGAAGAGCCCGGTCAGGGGATCGTGGCTGGCGAAAAACAGCAGGTTGGTCTCGGCCTGCTTGCGCGCGATGAACTGCCCGATCTGGACGCCCACTGTCTGCACCAGCTCCAGCACCCGCTCTTCACGCTGCCGCGGCTCGCGCGCGAAGAACTCCATCAGGCCGTAGAACTCGCCGCCCACCAGGATCGGGAACGCAAAGGCCGAATTGAGGCCAGCCTGCAGCGCGGCTTCGCGCCGCTGCAGCGTGGCGTCATCCGCGACGTCCGCGACCCACGCCGGCGCGCTGGTCGCCCATACCCGGCGGTAGACGCCGCCGGGCTTGCCGGGAGATTCCAGCTTCTGCGAGCTGACGCGGCGGAACTCTTCCACTTTCGGATCGGGCACGCTCCAGCTCTCGGCGCACCGCAGGACCTGCTGCTTGCTGTCGAGGGTCCAGCGCGCGCCGTAGGCGTAACCCAGGCCATCGCACAGGGTCTGGATGACGCGCGGCATCACATCCTCGACGCTGTGCCCGTAGGCGAGCAGCATGGTCACCGCGGTCTCCACGTGGCGGTGCCGCTCGGCGCGCACGCGCTCGGTGACGTCGTTGACGAGCACCAGCCGCGTGGGACGACCGCCCTGTTCGAAAGGTTGGGACATCGTCTCGACGTCCATCACGCTACCGTCCTTGCGGCAGTGGCGCCAGTGGCTGGTGAAGCCCGGCCGGTTGTCGCGGGCGCGCACCAGTTCGGCGAAACGATCGGTGTCCCCGGCCAACTGCAGATCGGTCGATTTCAGGCGCAGGAACTCCGCCCTGGAGTAGCGGTACGCAGCGAGCGCGGCGTCGTTCGCCGCCAGTATCATCAGCGTTTCCTCGTCCCGTATCCACATCGGCACCGGGTTGGCTTCGAACATGTAGCGGTAGCGCTGCTCGTTCTGCCGCAGGTCTTCCTCGGAACGCCGCTGCGCGGCGACGTTCTCGGAAAGCCCGCGGTTGGCCTGGGACAACTGCTCTATCAGCGTGCTGTTCTCGAATTTCATGCGCAGCGCGTCGCGCATCATCTCGGAGACGATCCGCACGGTGCCCGTGATCACCGCGATGAAGACGACCATCAGTGCGCCCATGAACAGGTGCAGCGCGGTACCCTGGGAGAATACACTGGCAGTCATCAGCAGCAGGGCGGGCAGCACGAACGCGAAACAAGCCTGCGGCACGGGCGCGAGTACCACCATCGCCGCCAGCGCCATGCCGCCGATGAGGAAGATCACCAGGAACTGGTGTGGCAGCGAGGACACGGGCAACAGGAGCGAGCCGGCGATCCCCCACAGCAGGCCCGCCGCGCCGGCGCCGATTACGAAGCGCCGCGCCCAGGTGCGCGCCGCGCTGGCCGGGGGCTGCAGCCCCTGGTAGGCGCGATACAGGAGATAGCGCGCCGCTGTCACGGCAAGCACGGCGCAGAGCCAGCCTCCCAGCAGGGTGCTGGAAACGAGGCCCCACAACGCGAACACCAGGATGCTCGAGTTGATCAGCGTGCCAAAGTACGCCATGCGCGACAGCCGGTAGAGCTGGCGCACCTGCTCGGCGTACAGATGCTCCGCGTTTGTCAAGTGAATGCCGCGATTATGAATTCAACACTTGTGGATTAAGAAGATTGGGCGGCTTGCCGCCGCTGAGGACGGCAACCAGATTGCGCGCGGCGGTCATCGCCATGGCGCGGCGCGTGGCCTCGGTGGAACTGCCGACATGCGGCGTGAGCACCACGTTGTCGAGGCCGAGGAACGCCGGATTGAGCCGGGGCTCGTTTTCAAACACATCGAGCCCGGCGGCGCGGATGGCGCCCTTCTGCAGCGCCGCGATGAGCGCGACATCGTCCACCACGCCGCCACGGGTTGAATTGATGAGGATTGCCGTCGGCTTCATCAGCTTCAACTCGGCCGCGCCTATCATGTGGTGCGTCTCAGGGGAATAGGGAACCTGTAGTACAACGAAATCGGACTGCTTGAGGAGTTCTTCCTTCGGGACGTAGGTGGCGTTAAGCCGCCGCTCGAGAGCGGCGGCTACTCGGCTCCGATTGTGGTACAGCACCTTCATCTCGAAGCCGGCGGCGCGGCGCGCGATCGCCTGTCCGATGCGCCCCATGCCGAAGATACCGAGCGTGGCGTGGTGCACGTCCACGCCCAGCCACTGCTTCAACTTCCAGCCGGTCCATTCGCCGCCGCGCACGCGACGCTCCAGTTCCGTGAGACGCCGCGCTGTGGCCAGCACCAGCGCCCATGCGAGATCGGCGGTCGAATCATCGAGCACGCCCGGTGTATTGGTCGCCATCACGCCACGCGCGGTGCACGCCGCCAGGTCTATGTTGTTGTAGCCGACCGCGATGTTCGCCACCGCCTTCAGCCGGAGGCAGCGCCCGATCAGCTGCGCATCGATGCGGTCGGTCAGCGCGCACATCACACCTTCCCTGTCGGCGAGCTTCTGCACCAGCGCCTCGGGAGCCAGCGCGGTGTCGTGTTGGTTCGATTCGACAACGCAATGCTGCGCGAGGAAGGCGAGCGTCTCGTCGAATACTTCCCGGGTGACAAGGATTTTCGGCTTCATGGCAACTCAAATTCCAAAGACATCAGCCACAGAGAACACAGATGATAGGACAGTCAGGCAACGACCTCGTTGAGCCTGGCTTCGATGAATTGTATCTGCTCGTGCTTCATCCTGTTGCTCGAGTAAATCCACAGCAGTGTAACGAGCGCGATGAAGCCGCCGCTGCCGAGCAGCCCCTCGCCCGATGGCGTGCCGGCGAGCTTCTGGAACACGCCGACGACGAGGAGGCCCAGGCCGATCGCCAGCAAGCCGGCAAACTGGACCTTCGTGGCAAGCTTGTATTGCAGGCTGCCTTCGATGACCGTGCCTTCGCCGCCGGGGCGAAGCGATCCTTCGAACTCCACTGCGTCCCCCGCTCCGGCCAGGGCCGCTTTCCGCCATACCCTGACCCTCGACTCCTCTATGGTGCCCCTGAGGTGCTCTTTCAGACCCAACCGATCGGCCGAGAGCAGCGAGCGGAGCTTCGCCACCGCGTCCGCTGTTGAGCCCGGCCCGGCCATGCGGAGCTCCTGCTTCCAGAATATGAACCCGCCGTTCATGCTTATATTCGGTTCTTGAGACCGCTGCTACTTCTTCGCGGCGGCCGGCTTCTTCGCGAACCAGTGATCGTAGGCGATACGCGGGCCGACGATCGCGTCGAGGGCCCAGCCGGCGGCGCGCCGCGCCCACGCCTGCTGCGAAATGAACACCCGCTCGAAAAAGGGACTGTCCAGGGAGCCGCGCGCCGCCACGGCATTCCATGCTTGCAACTGGGCGCGCAGCACCTCCGGCGGCGTCTTCAGGAACCGGATCCCCGGCTTACTGCGCAACTCCGCGTAATCCGTGGAGTTGCGATGCGCGGCCTTCCACGACAGGTCGGCGCTGGCGGCCTGTGCCGCGTATCTCGCAATCGCCCTCAACTCGCCCGGAAGCAAGTCGAACCGCTTCTTGTTGAACAGGATCTCGAATACCTGGGCCGGCTGATGGTAGCTTTGCATCATGCAGACGGGGAACACCTCCGGCAGCCCCAGCTGCCGGTCCGAGGTGGCATTGTTGAACGCCACGGCATCGAGCTGGCCGCCGCGCGCGGCCGGGACGATCTCGTCGTCGGGCAGATCCTGAACCACCGCTCCCATCTGCCGGAACAACTGAGCCGGCATACCGCGCGCGTGCATGCGCAGGCCCTTCAACTGAGCGGCCGAAACCAGCGGCTTCCTGAACCAGCCGAGCGGTTGTGTCGGCATCGGCCCGTAGAGAAATCCCGTCACATTCAAGTTCAATACGCGGGCGTAGAGTTCGTCGTACAGCGACTTTCCGCCGCCGTACTCCAGCCACGACAGGATGAGGTTGGCGTCCATGCCGAGCGCGGGCCCGGAACCGAACAACGAAAACGCGGCGTCCTTGCCGGCCCAGTAGGCGGGGACGGCGTGACAGCCGTCGAGCACGCCCTTGTCGACCGCTTCCAGCAGCTCGCGCGGCTTGACCACGGCGCCCGCCGCGAGCACCTCGATGCGCATGCGCCCGCCGCTCATGTCGTTCACCTTCCGGGCGTAATCGAGCGCGTACTCGTGGAAGATGTCCTTGGCCGACCACGCGCCCTGGAACCGGAAACTGACGGGGGATTGCGCAACCGCAACCATCGGGAAGCCCGCAATCACCGCGCCCGCGGTGGCGGTCGCCGTCCCGACGAGAAAATTACGCCGCGAGGCGCCCGATCGCTCCAGCCGCCTGGCTCCGCTTATCGGGAAACTGATCTCAGTCGTCCTTGGACTTTAACGACTGCCAGAGATCGACGGCCATCATCGCCAGGCCGATGACGATCGCGATCCCCATGTCGATCTCCTTAAGCTTGAATATCGGGGGCAGGAGGTACGCGAACATCAGGATCATCGCTACCACCCCCGCCACGATCTTGATTCCCATCAGGCAGTCCCTCCGGTTGATCCCCGATTTCCTTCGACATGCGCAGTGAGCCAGCGCGCAGTGCGCAGCAGGCGCGCATCGCCGTAGCGCGGCCCGACGAGCTGCACGCCAAGCGGCAGGCCGTTTTCGCCCTGCATCAATGGCAGGCTGACCGCCGGCATGCCGCACAGCGTCCACAAGGTGCAGAACGCCGGGTCGCCGGTCGCGCCCAGGCCTTTGGGCGCGGTACCCGAGGCCGCAGGCGTCAGGATCGCGTCGTAATTGGCAAACAGCTCCGCAAACCCCTCGTTCAGGAGAGGCACGTGCGCCAGCGCCTTCTGATAATCGAGCGCCCGCACTTCGCGCCCCCGGGCAAGCTGGTTGCGCAGCGATTCCGACAGACGGTCCCGCCCCTTTTCCCACTCCAGGTCGAGATTCGCCGCCATTTCAGCTTCCATGATCGTGCAGTGCCAATCGAGCGCGCGCTGCGCGGTCTCGGGAAGCGCTACTTCCACGGCGCGATCGCCCAATTCGGCCACCAGTTCGGCGAACGCCTGCGTAGTTTCCTCTTCGGCCCGCCCCCAGGCCGGCCCCTTTACGAAGGCAAGCAGCGGCGGCAACGGCGGCTCCTGGGCGACGGCCTCGCGGTACAGCGGGCGGGCGCGTGGCCGCGTGTCGGGATCGTCCTCATCGCAGCCGACCAGCTGTTCCGCGACCAGCGCGATGTCCTCGAGCGTGCGCGCGAATACGCCGACGTGATCGAGTGTACGGGAGAGCTTCAGGATGCCGGCACGCGGGATCAAGCCGTGCGTCGGTTTGAAACCGTACACCCCGCAGAACGCGGCGGGACGGATTACCGAACCGTTGGTCTGGCTACCAAGCGCGAGCGGCACCATGCCGGCGGCGACCGCCGCGGCCGAGCCCGAGGAGGAGCCGCCCGGAGTGTGCTCGGCGTTGTGAGGATTGCGTGTCTTGCCCGGGGTATAGGTGGCGCACTCGGTGGTCACGGTCTTGCCGAGGATCACCGCGCCCGCGGCGCGCAGCATCGCGACCACGGTCGCGTCGCGCTCCGGCGTGCGGCCCGCGTGCAGCACGGTGCCGTCCTCGGTCGGCATGTCCGCGGTATCGATGATGTCCTTGATCCCGATCGGGATGCCGTGCAGCGGCCCGGCGGACTCGCCCTGGCGATGCCGCTCATCAAGCGCGCGCGCCTGCGCCAGCGCGTGCGCCGGGTCCAGGTAGTGCCACGCCTGCACCCGCGGCTCGCTATCCCGGATGCGCGAAAGGCATGCCTCAACCAGCTGCTCCGAGCTGATCGCGCCGTCGCGCAGCGCGCGCGCAGCGTCGGTCGCCGAGAACCAGTTAAGCTGCGAGGCGTCCATGCGCTCAGTTGCCGTAGATTGCCTTCGGCAGCCACAGCACCGTCTGCGGCAGGACATACACGACGAGCATCGACAGCAGCACGATGTACAGGAACGGCATGCAGCCGCCGAAGATCTGCGACAGCTGCACGTGCTTGGGCGCTATCCCCTTGAGATAGTAGGCGGCCATCGCCATCGGCGGCGACAAGAACGCAGTCTGCAGGTTCAAGGCTACCAGCAGGCCGAACATCAGCGGATCGATGCCGAAGTGCGGCAGCATCGGCAGGAAAATCGGCACGAAGATGATGATGATCTCGGTCCACTCCAGCGGCCAGCCGAGCAGGAAAATGATCAGCTGTGCGACCAGCAGAAAGGTGATCGGATTCATGTCGAGGCCGAGCACGAATTTCTCGATGATGCCCTGGCCGCCGAGGTAGCCGAAGACGCCGGCGAAGGTCGCCGAGCCGACGAACAGGAAACACACCATCGCCGACGTGCGCGCGGTGAGGTACACCGATTCCTTGAGCCGGCCCCAGGTGAAAGAGCGGTAGCCCACCGCCAGCAGTATCGAGCCCAACGCGCCCACCGCCGCCGCCTCGGTCGGGGTCGCCAGCCCGAACATGATCGTGCCCAGCACGGACAGGATGAGCAGCGCGAGCGGTACGAAGGACTTGAATACCATGATGACCACTTCGCGCACCGGCACGTTGCCCTGTTCCTTGGGCAGGGGCGGAGCGAGGTGCGGCTTGAGCGTCCCCACGATCATGACGTACACGCAATACATCCCTGCGAGCATGAAGCCGGGAACGACCGCGGCGGCGTAGAGCTGGACCACCGACAATCCCGCCATCGCGGCATAGACGATCAGCATGATCGACGGCGGGATCAGGATGCCGAGGCAGCCACCGGCGCAGATCACGCCCGAGGCGAGCCGCACGTCGTAGCCCGCCTTAAGCATCTGCGGAAATGCGAGGAGGCCCATCAGCGTCACCACCGCGCCCACGATCCCGGTGGCGGTGGCGAACAGCGCGCAGGTGACGAGCGTCGCCACCGCAAGCGAAGCCGGGATCCGCTTGAGCGCGAGCTGCACGCTGAAGAACAGCTTGTCGAGGAGGTTGGAGCGCTCGACCATGTAGCCCATCAGCAGGAACAGCGGGATCGCCACCAGCACGTCGTTGTTCATGGTGGTGAAGGTGTTCTGCGTGAGCAGGTAGAACACGCGATTGTCGAAAAACGCCTGGGCCGGCTGGAAGTAGGCGTAGAAGCCGAACATCACGCCCAGCGCCATCAGCGTGAAGGCGACCGGGAACCCGATCAGGATCGCGGCGACCAGGATCCCCAGCATCACTAAGGCGACGATTGATGAATCCATTATCGCGTCGCTCCCTGGGTGGCTTCCTGCTCCGCCTTCCTGGCGTGCTCCTCGAGGATTTGCTTCTCGAGCTCCTCGACGTCGTGCAGCCGCGTCGGCCACTCGTTCTGCTGCAGGCACACGACGCAGCGCAGCACCTCGGCGATGCCCTGCAGCGCGAGCAGCCCGGCGCCGAACGGGATCAGCATCTTGAGCGGCCAGATCGGCACTCCGACCGGGCTGTTGACGCTCACCTCGCGGATCCTCATCGAAGCGAAGCCGTAGTCCCAGCCCGACAACACCAGCGCCAGCACCCCGGGAAAGAAGAACAGGATGTAGAGCATCAGCTCCACGCGCGCCTGCGTCCGCGGCTGCCACAGGCGGTAGAACATGTCCGCCCGCACGTGGCCGCCGCGCGACAGCGTGTAGGCGCCCGCCATGTAGAACATGGCGCCGTACATGAGGTAGCTGAAGTCGAAGGCCCAGCTCGTGGGCTCATTCAACGCGTAACGCACGAACACTTCGTAGGAAGTTCCGAACACCAGGATCATGAGGCACCAGGCGAACGCATGCCCGACGGTCCTGCTCAGCTCGTCGACGCCGTAGATGAAGCGGTTGATCATTTTTCCAGATGCATTGCCCAGGCAAACAAATGGGGCGGCGTTTCTGGTCGCCGCCCCAACTCAGGCAGGGAGTTCCAGGGTAACAGCTCCGCCGTGTTCCCGCTCAGCTCGGAATCTTGGTCTTGAACACGTGCGCGTAACCGGCCGCGAAGTCCGCCTCGTTGAGCCACACGTAATACGCACAGCGCTTCGCCCACGCGCGCTGCGACTCAACCACCTTTTTGAAGAACGGGTCCTCGTCCGAAAGCTTCTTCGTGATCCCATCCCAGGCATTGAGCTGCTCTTGCATGACGCTCTTCGGCGTGCGAAGCACGTTGACCTTGTGCTTGGTGATGAGGTCCTGCAGGTCCCTCGAGTAGTTGTCCAGCGCCGTCCAGTAATTTGCCGAGTTCGCGGCCTCGGCGGCGTAACGCAGGATCGCCTGCAACTCCTTGGGCAGCGATTCGTACTTCTTTTTGTTGAATATGATCTCGAAGAACTCCATCGCCTGGTGGTAGCTGCCCATCATGTAGTTCTTGATCACGTCCTGCGCGCCGAACCGCATGTCGGAAGTCGGGTTGTTGAACTCGAAGGCGTCGATTACGCCGCGCTCGAGCGCCGGGATGATCTCGCCGCCGGGCAACTGCGTCACCTTGGCACCCATCGCCTGGAAGAGATCGGCAGCCAGGCCCACCGTGCGGTACTTGAGGCCCTTGAGCTCCTTCGCGTCCTTGATCGGCTTCTTGAACCAGCCGAGCGGCTGGGTCGGCATCGGCAGCGCGAAGAAGCCGACTATGTTGTCGAGCCCGAGCTTCGGGAGCAGCTCGTTGTAGAGTTGCAGGCCGCCGCCGCGATAGATCCAGGCGAGCGTCTGGTGCGCGTCGCAGCCGTTGATCGGGCCAGAACCGAAGAGCGATGCGACCTTGCTCTTGCCGTACCAGTAGACCGGTACGCTATGGGCGGCGTCGAGCACGCCCTTGTTGGTCGCGTCCATCACCTCGAACGGCTTCACGACCGAGCCAGCGACCAGGTAATCGATGCGGAGCCTGCCCCCGGCCATCTCGTTGACGCGCGTCACGTACTCCTGGGCAAACTCGTTGAAAATGTCTTTCGCGCCCCACGAACCCTGCATTTTGAGAACGACAGGTGACTGGGCCACCGAAATCATCGGGAAACCGGCGATCGCCGCGCCGGTCGTCGCCGCCGCCGCTCCCGTCAGGAATTTGCGGCGCGATGCGCTCTCTTTTTCCGGCAGCTGCGCCGGTTTTTTCAGAAATCTTTTGAGCATTGTGTCCTCCGTTCTGAATTATGAAGTGGGGAAAAACATGTTAACGGGCCAGTGGCAGCAAAGCACCCTGATTCTGCATGGAACCAGTGGATTTTAGTATGCGGGAAGCTCTACTACGTTGCGGCAATCGTATACCGCGCCCTTCACGAAATCAAGCGCCCGTCGCCGATAGCTTCAAGGCGAGTTGAATTAAAGATGCTTCAGAAAAACTCACCGCGAATACTGCCTGCAATCACATCGAATCAACCAGATAGGCAGTAGCGGGCGGCTGGAGTCGTGACGGACCCGCATGCGCCCGGCCTGCTCGTTGGCCTCTGCGTGCATGCGCAGGTCATATCGCGTCAGGCCGCAATCCGCGAGCGCGCCATCCAGAGTTCGCTCTGCATGCGCACGACATCGTTCAGCGAGCCGCGCTCCCGGTATGCCCTGCGCAGCCAACCGGCGTCGGTGCGACTCGCCGCGACGTCCGCCGCGAGCTGCGCCAGCGCCTCTCTGCTGCCAAGTTCGGCCGCGTGCGGCGCCAGTACTTTCAGCGTATTGAGAATCTCCTCGCGCAAACTCGTGCTGCGCTGCGTGTAGGCGTCTACCAGTTTCGCTTCGAGACCATAGCGGCAAGCCTGGAAGCGGTTGTAGTTGTAGAGCGTGTAGACCTCGCGCTTCGGCGCCAGCGGCCGGTCGCTGAGAATGTGGCGCGCGAGCGTCTGCGCGTAGGCGGCCAGGGCCGCGGCGCGTTCCACCGTGAGTGGGGTGTCGAAGACGCGGATCTCGACGGTGCCGTACTCCGGCTTGGGGCGAATGTCCCAGTAGAAATCCTTCATGCTCTCGACGATGCCGTAACCGCGCATTTTCTCGAAGTATTCGAGGAACTCGGCCCATGAATTGACGAAGGGCATCTGGCCGGACAGCGGGAACGCGCTCACCGTGTTGAGCCGCGACGACTGGTACGCGGTGTCCTCGCCCTGCTGGAACGGCGAGGAGGCGGACAGCGCGATGAAATGCGGCACGTAGCGCGACAGGATATGCGTCAGGTAGATCGCGGCGTCGCCGTCCGGGCAGCCGATGTGCACGTGCTGGCCGAAGATCGTGAATTGCTTTGCAAGGTAGCCGTAGAGCTCGAGCAGATGCTTGAAGCGCTCGGTCGGATATATGCGTCGATCCGCCCACATGTGGAACGGATGCGAACCGCCGCCAGCGATGCGCACGTTCAGCCGCTGCGCCGCCCGGGTCACCGCGTCGCGGAGCGTCTTCAATTCCGCGACCAGCGTGTCGTGGCGGTGGTGGATGGAGCTGTTCAGCTCCACCATGCTCTCGGTGATCTCGGGCTTGACCGCGCCCGGGAGCGGGGTCTTCTCGAGCAGTCGGATGAGATCAGCCGCGTCGCGCGCGAGATCGAAGTCGCGCGAGTTGAGGATCTGCAGCTCGATCTCGACGCCGATCGACAGGCCCGGCGACGGCTTGAAATCCATCGCTGGAGCGCTCATTGATCTAGTCCGCCGCCTTCGCCTCGCCGGCGCGTTGCAGCGCGAACTGCACGGCGACCGGGCCGAGGAGTTCCAGGATCAGCACCGCCGACAGCACGATCGCCGCCAGCTTCGCGCCGAACTCCGGATAGAGATTAGTCGTGTTCTGCACCATGGATATCGCCAGCCCCGACATCGGCGTCAGCGCCAGGCACAGCAGCCCCGCGGTGCCACGCCGCACCCCGCTGAAGTAAGTGAGGGCCAGCACGCCCGCCGACTTGCCGGCGAACCGCGCCAGTATCAGGACCAGCGCCAGCGTGCCGCCCGCAACCAGCCCATCGAGACGAAGGCTCGCGCCGCTCACGACGAACAGCACCACCACGAACATCTCGCCGACGCGCCCGATCTCGAACGGCATCAGGTCGTGACTCGCATCCAGGTTCTTCGACAACACGCCGAAGGCGAGCAGGCCCAGCACCACCGACAGCTCCAGCATGCGCGCGAGCGCCACCGTCACCACCACCAGCGCCAGCGTCATGACGAAATGCCCGCGCTCGGTCTTGCCCAGCCAGCGCGAGAGCAGCAGCAGTGCCACGCTGGCGAGAAAGCCGAGCGCCAGCGACCCCGACAGCAGGTAAACCGGGTGCAGGACGATGGTCTGCCAGCCCGCCCGGTACTCGTGATGGAGCCACGCCAGCAGCATGGTGGCGGTCACGAACGCGATCACGCTGTTGATCGCGACCAGGTTCAACGCGCGCTCCGTCACCTGCCCCTCGGCCTTGAGTTCGTGCGCCACCATCATCACCACCGCCGGCGAGGTGGCGATGGCGATCGCCGCGGCGACGGCGGCATAAATCGGCTGCACGTCGAAATAGACCAGCGCCCCGAACACCAGCGCGAACGAGAGTCCGCTTTCGAGGACGCCAGTAGCGGCCAGCCACGGGTCGCGCCGGAACCAGGTGAAATCGAGGCGCCGTCCCAGCTCGAACAGCACCATGCCGAGCGCGATGTCGACGAAGATCCACGCTTCCTGTACCAGTTGCGCGTCGAGGAGATCGAGGCCGCTCGCGCCGAGAAACAGTCCGGTCAGGACGTAGCCCACGATCCGCGGCAGGCGCAGCACGCGCTTCACCAGCTCCCCGCCAACCAGGCCCGCGAGCAACAGCAGCCCGAACAGCGCGAGCGGGCTGGCGGCCGGCGGAAACTCAGGAAGAAAACTCAGCGGCGTCATGACGGGCCACGCTCCCGCAACGCCGCTCGGCGGCGCCGCTCTTTCTGCAACTGAAGTACTTGCCGATTTCCGCGCCGTGCATGGCGCCCGTGGAAAACGTGGAGCGGGTTGCTCTGGTTATGTTATCTGACCGCGGCAGCGCAGTAAGTTCCGCCGGGGTCCATAACGCATTGATTCGTCATGGAGCGAGAATGACGTGCACGCGGTACGGGCCGTGCGCGCCGAGCGTGACCGTCTGCTCGATGTCGGCGGTGCGGGACGGGCCGGAGATGAAGCTGACGGCGCGCGGCGGATCTCCCAATTCGTCCCGCAGGAGACGCCACGCTTCCTCCATGCCGGGCACGATGCGCGACATGCGGACCACGGCAACGTGCGTTTCGGGCAGCAGGCTCAACGTCGCCGGCGTGTCCCGCCCCGTCACCGTCATCAGCGTCCCGGTATCGGCGATCGCGCAGAATACTCCGGTAATGCCGACGGGATCGGCATCGCGCGCCGCGCGCGATTCGACGGCCA
>CAZCGD010000596.1:0-10021 GCA_964498105.1 uncultured Streptomycetaceae bacterium | reverse complement strand
AGGCCGTTTTGGTTTTCGATCTTGCAGTTGGTTTAACGGGTTTTAACTTTCTCGTTTCGCCTTTCGCCTTCATCCTTGCGGTCAGTCCGCCCGCGCGCCTGACGACTTGACGATTGCCCCCCACACCGCCACCTGCTCCTTTACGAAGGCGTCGCACTGCTCCGGCCGCGAACCGACGATTTCGATGTCCGCCGAGGCGAGCCGCGCACGCACGTCCGGCGCCTGCAAGGACTTTACGACATCGGCGTTGAGCTTGTTCATCACCGCGGCCGGAGCACCGGAGCGCGTGGCGAGCGCCCAGAAGCCAACGCCGGCCTGGTAGGACGGCAGGCTTTCTCCGACCGTGGGCACGTCCGGAAGCGAGGGCGCGCGCTTGGGGCTGGTCGTGGCGATGACTTTCAGCTTGCCTGACTGGATGTAGGGCACCGCCTCCACCAGCACGGTGGCGAGCAGTGGCACACGCCCCGGCAGCACGTCCGGGATTGCCTGGCTGGTTCCCTTGTAGGGCACGTGGACGATGTTGATGCCCGCTGCGAGGCGCAGTGCCTCAGCGGCGATATGGTTTGCGGTGCCTGCACCGCCGGTGGCGTAGTTGATTTCGCCCGGACGCGCCTTGGCGAGCTTGACCAGCTCCGCGACGTTTTTCACCGGGAACGCGGGGTGCGCGAGCAGCACTCCGTAGAGGTTGCCGATCTGCGTAATGCAGCTGAAGTCCTTTAGCGTGTCGTACGGCAGCTTGGAGTACAAAGTCGCATTGATTCCGAACGCCGTGATGGCGTGCAGGAAGGTATGACCGTCCGCCGGGGCCTTGGCAGTGAGTTCGGTGCCGATGGTGGTCCCGCCACCAGGGCGATTGTCGACGAAGACCGGCTGGCCCCAGCCGTCCGCGAGTTGCCTGCCTAGCACGCGGGCGAAAATATCGGTCTCGCTGCCGGCGGGCAGCGGCATGATGTAGCGCACCGGGCGGGCGGGGAAACTCTGCGCGCCCGACTCGGCCGCGGCAAACGCTCCCAGCACGAGACCCACGCAAGCGGCTATGCGGAACGAACCCATGACATCCTCCTCCTATCAGTTGTTGTGATGAGGTTGTTGTGCTGAACGGCGCGGTCAATCTAGCAGTAACCGCCGTGAGGTGCAAAACGATACGGCGTGAGTGATAATGATTTGGGCAGCGGTGGAGGAGAAGGGTTATGTCAGTACAGGCCTTGGGATACATCGGCATTGATGCGAGCGATTTCGGCCCGTGGCGCCGGTTCGCGACCGACGTCTTCGCCATGCAAGTGGTGGAACGCGGGCCCGATGCGCTTGCGTGCCGCGTGGACGAGCGCTGCCAGCGCGTCCTGGTGCAGCGCTCGGATCGCGACGGCCCTGCTTTCTTCGGGTTCGAGACCGCCGGCGCGGCGGCACTGAAAGAGACGGCGGGCAAGCTCGAGGCGGCCGGCTTCAACGTGACGCGGGCGAGTGAAAAGGAATTGACGCTGCGCGGCGTGGACGAGATGGCCTGGTGCCGCGACCCGGCGGGCAATCGTATCGAACTCTTCCACGGCCAGGCGCAGGGGGAGGGCCCGTTCACGGCGCCGCGCCCGCATGGGGGCTTCCGCACCGGGAAGATGGGCATGGGGCACATGGTCCTGCATGCCGAGGACATTGATGCCATGAGCGCGTTCTACCGCGACTTGCTCGGCTTGCGGCTGTCCGACTACATGGTCAAGCCGTACCGCTTGATGTTCCTGCGCGCCAACCCGCGCCACCACAGCGTCGGGCTGCTGCAGTCGAAGCAGAATGGAGTGCACCACGTCATGTTCGAGGTGCTCGCCCTGGACGACGTGGGCCGCGCTTACGATTTCGCGCAGGATGGGTGGCGCATCGGCCAGACGCTCGGGCGCCACTCCAACGACTGGATGCTGTCGTTCTACGCGTTCTGCCCGGCCGGTTTCATGATGGAGTGCGGCTGGGGCGGGCGCACCGTGGACGAGGCAACGTGGACGTCGCGCGAGGTCACTCATGGCGGCAGCATGTGGGGCCACGACCGGCTGTGGATGGACGAGGAACGCCGTAAGACCGCCAACGAAGTCCGCCGCAAGACCATCCTGTCCGGCCTTGGCGCGCCGCTGCAGGTTACACGGGGGCAATTCAAAGAGGTGGAGTGAGCGTTGCCGACGTGATTCGCAAAGGAGGTTTCTGTTGGTAAAGAATGGACGATCAGACGACGCGACAAAAGAAATAGATCTCGAGAAAGTGGCCAGGCTGATCGAGGCCATCGAACGGGATCTGGCGGGCATGCCGAGCGGCTCCAGGGACGTGCAGCGTCTGAGGGACGAGGTGGAAACCTTGAAGAACGTGCTCAACTCACCGATCCGCCGGCATCATTGGGTGAGCGACGGACTGCATGGTGTTCGAACGGTTCTCGAGGAGGCAATCGACGTCGCCTTTGCCAAGGGACTCAAGACGAGCCAGTACATCTCAGAGATCGGGAGACTATTGGGGATGTAACCTGTTTTCCTTCGTGATTTAGCTTTTGTTGTCTTGTTTCTCTCCCAATCTAAGCGGTTCCCTATTTGTTCATGATTCTCTTGGCGTGCTTGGCGGTTCAATTTTGTTCTTGACAGCGGTTCAGGACACAAGCCAGGCGGTGCCTTCGCGGTAGAGTTGCTCCAGCGCTGCGCTGCGTGGGGTCGGCAGGCCGAGGTCCACCTTCGAGCCGCCGCGCGACTGCACGTAGGCAAGGTAGCGGTAGCCTTCGGGGAAACGGGCCAGCTCCGCTTCATCCAACTTCAGCGCCACGCCCGGTCGTACCGGCTCGATCCGGTCCTTCTCGTAGATCGCGTTGCGCCGGAGGATGCGCCAGACACCCTCGTGCTTCACGAAGCGGTCGTAAAACCGGCCGTAGCAGGTGACGTCAACCTCGATCCCGTCGAGCGTCGCGCGCGAGAGCAGGATCATGCGCGACTCGGCGACCGCCTTGTTGCCGTTGAGGCGGACGCTGGTGCCGCCCATGAAGTGCGTGCTGCGGGAGGTCTTGTTCTTCGCGGCAAATGCGATAAAGTCCTCAGCGGGGCCGGTGAAGCGCGTCGAGGTCATGACGCCGTTCGGATGGAACACCGCGCGCAGCCGGTCCCAGTCGCCGAAATCGCGGGCAAACGCCCAGTTCTGCACCGCTTCCGTGATCGCGAGTTTTTCCTCCCACTGATTCATCTTTTTCTCCGCGCAGTAGACAAGATCAAGTCGGCTTCAACTACCAAGATCAAAAGCAATGGACAGGATTAACAGGATTAGACCGAAACAAAAGCAAAAGCAGTAGTTCCATGTTTGAGTCGTATTGATACCATCGTTTGGGTCTTGGTTTTGATCTAATCTTGTATATCCCCTTCCCCCGCGTGCGGGGGAAGGTAGGATGGGGGCGCCCCGATCAGGGCGTGTTAATCCTGTCTATTTGGTTTTGAACTTGGACTTTGCCTTAATCCTGTAAATCTCGTTAATCCTGTCTATTTAGTCTTGGATTTTGAATCGCTTCATTCATGCTGCAGCTTCATCGCCTTCACCACGCGGCCCCACTTCTCGATTTCTTCCTTGAGGTATTTGTCGAGGTACTCGGGCGTGCTCGCAACGATATCCACGCTGAGCGCCGCGAATCGTTCCTTCACGTCGGGATGCTGCAAGGCTTTAGCCAGCACGCCGTGTGTCCTCACGATCCGGTCGCGCGGCGTCCTGGCCGGCGCGTACAGGCCGTACCAGGTCACCGCTTCGTAGCCGGGCACGCCGGCTTCCTGCAGAGTCGGGACGGTGGGTAGGGAAGGGTTGCGGCGGGTGCTGGTCACACCCAGCGCGCGCATCTTGCCGGCCCGGATGAACTGCAGGAATGCGGGCAGGGGGGCGATATAGGCCTGCACCCGCCCGGCCATAAGATCGGTCTGCGCCAGCGCGACGTCCTTGTAGGGCACATGCACGATATTGATTCCGGTCAGGTTGATGAAGAGCGCCATGTTCATGTGGCCCGAAGTTCCGCTCCCGGTGGAGGAATACGAGAGCTTGCCCGGTTGCGCCCTGGCCATCGCGATCAGGTCCTGCACCGAGTTTGCCGCGAGCGAGGGCGGCACCAGCAGCACGCCGTCGGTGGTGCCTACCAGCATCACCGGCGCGAAATCCCGCACCGGGTGATAGGGCAGATCGGTCTTGAGGTGCAGGTTGACGCCGAACGACTGGCTGATGAAAAGATAAGTGTGCCCGTCGGGGGCGGCCTTCGCGACGATGTCCGCGGCGATGTTGCCGCTAGCGCCCGCGCGGTTTTCCACGATGACCGGCTGTGCCCAGGATTCAGACATCTTCTGCCCGTAGATGCGCGAGAGCGCATCCAGGGCCCCGCCGGCGGCGGCCGGCAGGATGATCCTGACCGGCCGTGATGGATAGATCTGACCGCATACGTTGCCTGCGACGCACAGCGCAGCGAACAGGGGCAGCAGCCATTTTCCGGCAACCAGGTGCATCTCTCGTCCGTTACGGTTTCGTACTGTGAACTTGAATGAGTTGGCCCGAGCCATCCTGCCATGCGCCGTCGGTTCTGTAAAAGTCCGGCCCGATTGCGAGGGCGGGGCAGATCGTCTAATGTGTGAATCTCTCGAAATTCACTGAACGAGACCGGAATATGAGCGACCTCAAGCTGGACATCTTCCCGCATATCTTCCCGGCGGAGTACTTCGAACGCATGAAGAAAATTGCCGCCGGCAATCCCGCGCTGGCGGCGACGATCATGCGCTGGCTGCACATCCCGGTGCTGTGGAACCTCGATGCGCGCAAGGCCATGATGAAGCAGTTCAAGGGCTACCAGCAGGTGCTGACGCTGTCGCTGCCGGCGATCGAGTTCCTGGCGGGGCCCGAGGAATCGCCGGCGCTGGCGAAGCTCGCCAACGACGGGATGGCGGAGATCGTCGCCCAGTGCCCGGACCAGTTCCCCGCTTTCGTCGCTTCCCTGCCGATGAACAACGTGCAGGCAGCGCTGGACGAGATGGACCGCGCGATCACCCGGCTCGGCGCCAAGGGCATACAGGTCTTCACCAACGTCAACGGCCGCCCGCTCGATGACCCCGAGTTTTACCCGATTTTCGAGCGCTGCGTGAAGAAATACGACCTGCCGATCTGGCTGCACCCGGCCCGCACCTCGAAGTTCGCGGATTACCCCACCGAGAGCAAGTCCAAGTACGAGATCTGGTGGCTGTTTGGCTGGCCGTATGAAACGAGCGCGTGCATGGCGCGCATCGTGTTCTCGGGCATGCTGCAGAAACTGCCCGACATGAAGATCATCACCCACCACCTCGGCGCGATGGCGCCGTTCTTCGACGAGCGCATCGGCCTCGGCATGGACCAGATGGGGCTGCGCACGCCGGACGAGGACTACGTCACGCTGCGGAAGAAGCTCGGCAAGCGGCCGCTCGACTATTTCAAAATGTTCTACGGTGACACTGCCGTGAACGGCTCGGCGCCGGCGATACGCTGCGGGCTGGACTTCTTTGGCGCCGACCGCGTGCTGTTCGGCACCGACTGCCCGTTCGATCCGGAAGGCGGGCCGGGCTTCATTCGCGGCAACATCAAGGCGATCGCCAAGCTCGATCTTTCGGCTACGGTCGAACGCAAGATCTATTACGGGAACGCGATGCGGATGCTGGGGATGAACCTGGCCGTTTCACCCGGTGGCAAGCCGCCGGCCAAGGCCCGGAAGAAGTGAAAGACAGCCGCCGATAAACGCCGATGAACGCCGATAAGGTCAAAATAAAAGCTGGTCGTCAGTCGTCAGTCGTCAATCAGCCGCGATCAGCTGGGCGGGCCGATCGGCAACTGATCGAGGACCTGGTCGCGGCGAACCGGATCCTGGCGCTTCAGGGCGTGCTCGACGGCTGGGGGCACGTCAGCGTGCGTCACAACCGCGACCCCAACCGGTTTCTGCTGTCGCGCTCGCTGGCGCCGGAGCTGATCACCGCGAAGGACATCCTCGAATTCGACCTCGACAACAACCCGGTGGACGCGAAGGGGTTGAATCTCTATACCGAGCGCTTCATCCACGGCGAGATCTACAAGACGCGGCCGGACGTCGTGGCGATCTGCCACTCGCACGCGCCGCCGGTGATCCCCTTCGGCGTCACCAGCGTCAAACTCATGCCCCTGTACCACCGCGCCGCGTTCATTGGCCTGGGAATTCCGATATTCGAAATTCGAGAGGGTTTCGGCATGACGGACATGCTGATACGCAATGCTGCGCACGGCCGCGCACTTGCGCAGAGCATCGCCGACAAGCCGGCAGTGCTGATGCGCGGTCACGGCGCGACCATCGTCGCGCCTTCGCTCCCGCGCCTGGTCAGCCGCAGTATCTTCCTCGCGTTGAACGCCACCCTCCAGATGCAGGCGATGGCCTTGACCCAGGGCGGCGGCGGACCGATCAACTTCCTCGATCCTGAGGAATCGCGCCTGATCGAGGCGCGCGAAGGCTACGGGCTAGGGAGAGCGTGGGAGGCGTGGAAGAGAAAAGCGATGAAGAGGAATTGAACCGCCAGGACGCCAGTACTACAGTGGTAAATTTTAAATGTTGAATTTTGAATGGAGCGCAGACTTGGGTGTTAACTCAACATTTAACACTCAGCATTCAACATTGCATTATCAGTCCGCAACGATTTTGTTGCGGCGGATGACTTCGGCCCACCTCGCCCTTTCCCGCTTCAGGCTGGCGGCAAACTCATCAGGCGTATCGAATACCGGAATAAACCCCTGACCCTCGAGCCTCTCCCTGATTGCCGGCGATTTCATCGCCTTGGCGATCTCGGCACTCAAGCGCTGGACGATGGCGGGCGGCGTGCCTGTCGGCGCAACGACCATGAACGAGGCGGAAGCCTCGATCTTCGGGTAACCGGCTGCGGCGAGAGTGGGAGTCCCGGGAAGCTGGGGGGTCCGCTCGGTGACGGCCAACGCCAACACTCTTCCCGACCGGATATGCGGCAGCACGACGGGGATGTCAGAAACCATGAAGGCGAGTTCGCCACCGAGCAACCCTTGTACCGCCTGGCCAAGGCCCTTGTAGGGCACGTGCACAAACCGTACCCCCGCGGCCTCCTCGACCATCTTCACGACGAGATTGGTCGGGCTGCCGGCCCCTGCGGAGCCGTACGCCAACTTTCCCGGGTCGCGCTTGCCCAGCGCCACCAGCGCGGGCAGTGTCTTCTCGGGCACCGAGGGATGACTGACGAAAACAAAGGGACTGACGACGCCGCGCGCGACCGCGGTGAAGTCGCGTTCCGCGTTGTACGGCAGGTTCTTGTAGAGGCTCGGATTGATGACGAGCGCGGGATTCGCGGAAACGAGGAAAGTGTAGCCATCAGGGGCAGCCCTCGCCGCGATCTCGGCGCCGATGTTGCCGCTCGCGCCGGGCCGGTTGTCCACGATGAACTGCTGCTTCAGCCCCTCGGCGAGTCCCTGGGCCAGCAGGCGCGCGTACAAGTCGGTGCCGCCACCGGGCGAGGAGGGTACGACCAGCCTGACAGTGTGCGTGGGCCACGCATCCTGCGCTGGCGCGGAGACTGCCGTAAGCGCCAGGAGCAGAGCAACAACTGGAGCCCTAATCATGCCACCCCCCGTAAAGTGATTCCGTGTCCGCGATTATGTTGCATTTCTGACCTTTCTGGGATTTGAAATTCCGATTCTCTTGGCGCCTTGGCGGTTCAATTATTGTCATGTCTTTTTTTCTTGCGTCCTTCATGATTCTGGTTGTTCAAGAAGATCACCGCGCGCCGGCGCGCTCGAGCAACTTCACCATTTCACCGTAGCCGCGCCGCCGCGCGAGCGTGAGCGGCGTCTGGCCATTGCGGTCGGCCAGGTTCACGTTCGCGCCGGCCTCGACCAGTGCCTTCAGGGTTTCAGTATGACCGGAGCCACCGTCGCCCAGCACGATAGACTCGATCAGCGCCGTCCAGCCCAGGTTGTTGACGTGATCGAGCGGCGCGCCCGCCTTGATCAGCGTGCGCACGACCTCCGCATGGCCCAGGTGCGCAGCGGCGATCAGGGCGGTGCCGTCGTAGCGGCTGGTTATGTTTTTCGCGCTGCATCCCAGCTCGAGCGCGATCTTGAGCGTGGCCACGTCGTTGGCGACCGCTGCGATGGTGACGATGTCGTAGCGATCGCGTTCCAGCGCATTGGGATTTGCTCCAGCCGCAACGAGGGCACGCATCGCCTCATGGTGCCCACCATAGGCTGCGATGTGCAGCGAAGTGCGCGTGTAACGGTCGAGGACATCTGGCTTCTCGCTTTTGGCGATCAATGCCTTGATTTCGGCTGCATCACCGCGCGCGGCGGCGGCGTGGAGCCCTCTGTAGCTCGCCTTTTCGGCCGGCGAGGGGGCCACCTGGGCATGCGATGCGGGAGCGCTGCAGGCGACCGCGATGAGAACGCAGTAGCCGAGCCGGCGGGCGCGGACGAAAGCGCACGACTCAGGGTGCTGATCCCTGAACTCGACCACGCATCACTTTCAGTAGAGTCTGGAAAGCAGTTTTTCCAGGTCTGCCCGGCGTTCCGGTAGCGTTTGCGCAAGCAGGCCTTGCTGCTGCAGTATCGCCAGCAACTTGCGCGGGACGACTTCTTTGTCGCCGACAATCTCGACATGGCCGGCGTCGACTTCGATGTTGACCAGTTGCGGATAGTTATCGATGACCGGATGGTATTGTTCGGCGAGGCTGAAGACGTAATCGCTCTCGAGACAGGTTCCGCGCGCGCTCTTACGGCGACAGGTATCGCGTTCATTCGTGACGACCCGGAGGTATCGCTGTACCGAGGGAAGCAACGGTCCCGGGAGCTGGATGAAACTCGACGGGGAGGTGATCTCATACCAGTTATCGCCGGTCACGATCCAGCATAGTGCGGGGACCACACCCAGGCTCAACCAGTGCAGCAGGCTGGAGCCACAAGGAGCGGCGGCCTGAATGCCGGCCAATGGCGCTGAAACGGTAGCGAGTCTTATGCTTGCCTTACTCTTTCGCCACTCGCCATGGCGGTCGCGCTCCATCGCCTTGCGCGCCACCAGACCACCCATGCTGTGCCCGATGACCGTGACATCGTGACCGCCTATGTTACTGGCCAGTTCATCGAGCGCCGAGATCAGCCGGCCGGAGCTGAGCACCAGGCTTTCACGATCGTCGTAGCTGAAACAGACGGCCTGCTGTCCATGGAATGCATACAACTGCGCCAGCGAACGAAACCGGCCGGCAGAGCCGTTGCAGCCATGCACCAGGACGGTCACCGGGTAGCTCGTATTGAGATGCAGCGTGCGATCTGGCGAGTCCGTGCATGGCCTCAGATGCGGCACATTCAGGGCCGCATTCGGCGGCGGCAGGAGGCCGTGCTCCAAGGGATGCGGCTCCGGCACGTACGCGGGAGAAATCGCGCATCCGGCCAGAAGTGTGCCTATCACCAGGGCACTGACTACTCGGAGAGGATGGAGCATGAAGATTCCTAACGTCTTGGTGAACAGTGAGCCGATTACGCCAGTGAAAATACGAAGAATCCCTTCTTATTCCGTCAGCCGTCAGTCATCACAGTATAAAGCTTACCGACCCCATCGACCCCAGTTCCATTGCATCTATGATCGCCTCGCGCTTCGCGATCTTCAGCTTTCCGCCCTTGACGCGCAACTCGTAGCGGTAGTGCCCGACGTAGGCGCGGATGCCCTCGTTGCGCCGGAAGCGGTGGACGCTGAAATTGGCCTCCACCTCCAACGCCGCGCCGTTGCGGCTGACGATGCGCACGTTGGTCAGCAGGCGCCGCGTACGCGAGCGCGGATCCTCGGCGTGGGCGTCCTTCTTCTTCAGGCGCGTGACGCGCGCGCGGATGCGGTTGATGTCGTCCGCGATGATGAACAGCGTGTCTCCGGGCTTGGCGTCGGGGCGGTCGTTCGACGGTACCCGGTAGACCGCGTCGTCGGTCATGAGCGCGAGCCAGTCGTCGAGCCGCCACGCGTCGAGCAACGCCGCTTCTTCGTAGAGGAAATCCT
>CAZCGD010000595.1:0-1672 GCA_964498105.1 uncultured Streptomycetaceae bacterium | reverse complement strand
TGCCATCGATGACTGGTTCTGGAGCGAAACCGCCGCCGCGAAGGTATTCCTGGCGATACAGCAGTTTTGCCTGAAGAGCAGCGATGAATCGCTGCAACCGCTCGGCAAGTTGAGCCTGATCCCCCGCGCCGTGTCTCATGCACTGGCCGAAACACAGCGGAAGCCATGAATCTTGTTCATGACGTCGTGGTTAGTGCGTCAATGGCGGCGCTCCTCGCTGTCGCTGCAAGTGCGTTTGCACAAAATTATCCGGTCCGCCCGGTGAAGCTGGTCGTGCCATCATCGCCCGGCGGGGGAAGTGATTTTATCGGCCGGTTGCTGGCGTCGAAGTTGAGCGACGGGCTCGGTCAGCAAGTGGTGGTCGAAAACCGTCCCGGCGCGAGCAGCGTGATTGGCGCGGACGCCGTCGCCAAGGCCGCACCGGACGGGTACACGGTGCTGATTTCGCCTGCCGCACTCGCGATCAATCCGCATATGTACGCCAGAATGCCGTTCGATACGCGGCGCGATCTCGCGCCGGTTTCGCTGGTCGTCCAAACGGGCAACCTGCTGTCGGCTCATCCATCCCTGCCGGCGCGCAGCGTCAAGGAACTCATCGCGCTCGCCAGGAAGAACCCGGGAAAACTCACGTCTGCGTCGCCCGGCCTGGGCGGCAGCCCGCACATGGCCGCCGAGCTGTTGAGGTTCATGGCAGGCATCGATTTTCTGATCGTGTCGTACAAAGGCTCCGGACCCGGCACGATCGCGCTCCTGTCGGGCGAAGTCTCCTTCATGTTCTCGACTCCGCCGAGCGCGATTCCCTTCGTCAGGACGGGCCGGCTGCGCGCGCTGGGCGTGACCACCCGAACGCGCATGCCGGGACTGCCGGAAGTGCCGACCCTCCACGAAGCCGCGCTGCCCGGGTACGAGGCGACGCAATGGTTCGGGCTGCTCGTGCCGGCGGGCACGCCGCGGCCGGTCATCGATCGCTTGCATCAGGAAACCTTGCGCGCGATCCGTGCGCCGGACATGAAGCAGCGCTTCGCGGCAGAAGGCCTCGATCCAGTCGGCAGCACGCCTGAAGAATTCGCGGCATTCATTCATGCCGAACTCGAGAAGTGGGCGAAAGTGATCCAGGCGGCCGGCATCAAGCCGCAGGGCGGTAGCCAGTGATATGCGAGCGGGAGCGCCCGCGCGCAAGTGGATTGAAAAAACTCTCTCAACAAAGCAAACCAGAAAGGACGTGACATGGCTCGACTCGCACCCTTACCCGTAGGCTCGGTTCCCGAACTGAACGACATGTTCGATCAGATGAAGAAATCAGGCCACTTCGTTCCGAACAGCCACCTCATCCTGCAGCGCAAGCCCAGAATATCGCGGGCCGTCCGCGCGCTGAGCAGCGCGGTATTCGATCCGCAAGGGGAAGTCAGCGTAGGCTTCAAGCGCCTGCTGGCCTATGTCGCGGCACGCACTCACGGCTGCCACTACTGAATGGCCCACAATGCCGGAGGGTCTCTCCGGTCTGGCATCAAGGACGAAAAGCTTGCCGCGGTCTGGGATTTCAGGACCAGCCCGCTGTTCGACGCCCGCGAGCGCGTCGCTCTCGAATTCGCGATCGCGGCCGCATCTCAGCCCAACGACGTAACCGACGAGTTGTTCGCCCGCATGAAGCAGCACTGGTCGGAGGGCGAGA
>CAZCGD010000594.1:0-3621 GCA_964498105.1 uncultured Streptomycetaceae bacterium | reverse complement strand
CCGCACGTGTTCGGCGGTGGTGGCAGAGACGCGTCCATGGCGATTCGCGGAAGGCGCCGCGATGCCGCCGCCGAAGCTCGCGAGCAACCGCTGCGCGATCGGGTTCGATGGCACGCGCACGGCGACTGTTTCCTGTCCGCCGGTGACGAGATCGCTGACTTTGGGGGCTCGACGCAGAATGAGGGTGAGCGGGCCCGGCCAGAATCGTTTTGCGAGCCGCTGCGCCGCCGGAGGAATTTCCCGTGCCCAGTTGGCGAGCTGCACCGCGTCGGCGAGATGCACGATTACCGGGTGTGTCGCGGGGCGGCTCTTGGCCTCGAAGATTTTCCGGACTGCTGCCGGATTGGAGGCGTCGGCGCCGAGGCCGTAGACGGTCTCGGTGGGAAACGCGACCAGCCCGCCCGCTTTGAGGACGGCGACCGCCTGCTCGATATCCTTGTCAGAAACCATTCAATTTAGCCGCCAAGGCGCCAAGAACGCCACGAAACGGTGTGCGCGCCTCAGGCTGCTACCGCGATCGGTGTGTCTTCGCCCAGCCAGGCGATGGCCGTAACCTGGATGCGGGCGCCTGCCGGTGGAGCGGGCCGCGGCACCTCCAGCACGGCAAGCGCAGGCCGGTGCTTGCCGAACGCGCGTTCCAGCACGGACCCGACAGCCGGGAACACCGTGATGTCATCCACGTAAACGGTGAGGTGCACGATGCGCTCCAGTCCGGCTCCGGCGAGAGCGAGGCGCGTCTTGAGCTCCGCGACGATTGCCCGCACCTCGCGCGCAACCTGATCGC
Source organism: uncultured Streptomycetaceae bacterium (assembly GCA_964498105.1). Classification (GTDB taxonomy): domain Bacteria; phylum Pseudomonadota; class Gammaproteobacteria; order Burkholderiales; family SG8-41; genus SG8-41. The sequence goes on along the minus strand of CAZCGD010000594.1, from coordinate 2,837 downwards.
GCGTGGCTGCCCTGCCCGCGGCTGTCGCGCCGCCACCACTTATTCCGGATAGAAATGCCAGCCCGCCGGCTTCCACGAGCATGCTCATGCACGCCGGCGCCTGCCAGCGCGCAGCGTTGACGCTCCTGCGCGTGACCCCCTTCGCCGGGAGCACGGCGGTAGGTTCGATTTCTATGAGCGTGCCCTTGTGCCCGACCTCGCCGACCTCGAGGACGGTCAGCGCCGGCGGATCTTGCGGAAAGAAGCGTTCGTGCACGCGATGGAACGTCGGGAAGTCACGCATGTCCTGCAGATAGACGATGAGGTTGAGTACCTGCCGCAGCGACGAGCCTGCGCCCTCGAGGTGCTGGCGGATGAGGTCATAGGTGAACCAGGTCTGCGCCGCGATCGGCCCGTTGCGCGCGTCCTCGTGGCTGCGCCCCACGCGAAGGAAGCGTCCTTCCTCGGGAATGTCATCGTAATTGCGGACGAGCGGAGCGCCCGGCTGCGAGGTGTCGACCGGGATTTGCCCGGCCACAAACAGGTACGGGCCCGCGCCGATGACGTGCGAGAAATGCGCTGCCGCCGCGTGCCGGGTCGAGCCGCCGAGCACGGTGCGCGCGCCGTACGCCGGCCTCACCGACGGCCGATACGCGATAGCGTCAATGTAGAGCCGCGCTTCATCGTCCGGGTCGAAACGTCCGACGCCGACCGCGGTACTCGCCGGCGGAGCGGTCTCGTGGTGCCGGCGCACGCGGTCGAACACGGGGAAGAAACGCTTGTCGCGCTGGTAGACGTGGTAGCGCAGGAGGTTGCCGAGCCCTGTGCCCTGGCTCGCAAGCAGCTCGCGGTAGCGCGCATACATCGCGAGCGCTTGCGCCCCCATCGGCGCCTCCATCCCGCTCACCCAGGCGTGATCGTTCCCCGGCCCGGGGGCGAGCCCGCGCACGTCGTCGTAGCTGGCGCAAGGACGCCCATCGCGTGCCAGTCCCATCTGGCCGCCGACGAAGAGAAACGGCCCCGCGGCGACGCACGACGGCCAGCGTTTGAGCAAGGACAGGAAGTTCCTGGTGGCGTCCATGTTGACGACTCGTGTGACGGAACGCGGTACGGCCCGCATTGCCGCGTCACGGTTCACCTTATATTATGATAATTAGGCCGGTGGCGACGAACGTCGCAGGCGGCGCGCAACGTGAATCCGGACGTCGCTGCTTTCACAGGAGTATGTGCCATGAAGCCAATACGGTGGTTCGCCGGCTCGATCGCAATCGCAGGGCTGTGCATAGCTGCCTCATTACCCGCACAAACCTATCCCAACCGGCCGGTACGCCTCGTTCTGCCATACTCGCCCGGCGGCTCCTATGACGCGGTTGCGCGCGTGCTCGGCCAAGCCTTGAGCGAGCGGCTCGGCCAGCCGGTCGTCGTCGAGAACCGGCCGGGAGCCGCGACCAGGATCGGGACCGAAGTTCTGGTGAAGTCCCCCCCCGACGGCCACGCCATCGGCATGTTCGGCAACAGCCTGACGATCGCACCCAACGTGTATCGTCAGGTGCCCTATGACATCGACCGCGATTTTGCGCCGATCGGCATGGTTGCCATCATCGCCCAGATGCTGGTGGTGCACCCTTCGCTCCCGGTAAAATCGGCCCCGGAGCTGATTAGGCTGGCCAAGTCGAGTCCGGGGCAGTTGCACTTCGGCTCGGGCGGGACCGGGGGCATGACCCATCTTTCCGGGGAGCTCTTCAAGAGCATGGCCGGGATCAATCTGGTGCACGTCCCGTACAAGGGCAGCGCGCCGGCCATGATCGAACTCATCACCGGGCAAGTCCAGGTCATGCTGCTCAACCTGCTCAACGCCATCCCTCAGACGAAATCCGGAAGACTGCGCGGATTGGCAGTGAGCAGCCTGAAGCGCTCGCGTTTCGTGCCGGAGCTGCCGACGCTGGACGAGTCCGGCCTGAAAGGCTACGAGATCGTCGAGTGGTACGGGATGGCGGCGCCGGCCAGGACCCCGCAAGACATCATCAACCGGCTGCACGGCGAAATCGGCAAGATCGGCAACACCGAGGATTTCCGGGGGAAGCTCGCACAGCAGGCAGCCGAGGTTACCCTGGGCACTCCGGCCGAGCTTGCAGCCTACATGAAGGCCGACTTCGCCAGGAACGCGAAGATTGTCCGCGAAGCCGGCATAAAACCCGAGTAAGCCTGCGACCGGGCCTCAGGTCGTCAGGAGTCGCAGCACCTCTTGGTACTTCTCCGACGTCCTCTTCAAGACCTCCGGCGGCAGCTTTGGCGCGGGGGCCTTCTTGTTCCACGGTTGGGTCTCGAGCCAGTTGCGCACGATCTGCTTGTCAAAGGAGGGCGGGCTCAAACCGACGCGATACTCCGATGCGGGCCAGAAACGTGAGGAATCCGGCGTGAGAATTTCGTCGATCAGCACCAGGTTGCCCGCCGCGTCGGTTCCGAATTCGAACTTGGTGTCGGCAATGATGATGCCGCGCGTTTTCGCGTACGCAGCGGCCTCGCTGTAGAGCTGTATCGATACCGCGCGCACCTTCGCGGCGAGCCCGGCGCCGACGATTTTCTCCGCCTCGGCGAAGGAGATGTTCTCGTCATGTTGCCCCGCCGGCGCCTTGGTGGCCGGGGTGAAGATCACCTCCGGCAGCTTCTCCGCTTCCTTGAGCCCCGCGGGCAGCGGAATGCCACACACCTTGCCCGTCTTCTGGTAGTCCTTCCAGCCCGATCCGATGATGTAACCGCGCACCACCGCCTCGATCATCAGCGGCTTAAGCTTCCGCACGACCATTGCTCGCCCCTCGACCTGCCCGCGATCTTCCGGCCCTACCACCGAATTCGGC
>CAZCGD010000593.1:0-10326 GCA_964498105.1 uncultured Streptomycetaceae bacterium | reverse complement strand
GGCAAAGACCTGCGCCCCGGCGACTACGTGTTCGGCTGGGACATCCCGCACGGGCCCTACGAGTATCCCGACGGCTGCGAGGTGTTCATCGTCTATATGGGCGATCCGACGCACAACTGGGAGAAAGCCGGCCTCCTCAAGCACCAGAACATCTGGAAGCCGGAAACCGACGTCGGCAAGAAGGGCGTCGAGGAGCACATCCAGAAGCGCAAGGCGGGGAGGGTCTGACATCCCGGAAGGCGTGAATCGTGAATCGTGAATCGTGATTCGTGATTCGTGAGTCGATCCAGCAAGAAACCCCGCCGCGGCGGGGTTTTTTGTTGCCGAGGGTGAGCCCGAGAAAATCCCCTCCTGCCCGAGGAGGGGTGGCACCGCAGGTGACGGGGTGGTGGGAGTAGACGTGCCTGCGCACGTCACTTGCTCACTCAGGCGCCTTCGCCTAACCTGTTGTCGCTCGCTGCGCTGTGCGAGGCAAGAGGAGGCTAATGGGTGGCCGTGCAAAGCCCGCGAAGGTCAAGGCGAAAGCGAAGCGGCCGCTCGCCCGCAAGGCGCCGAAACAGGAAGCTTCGGCGATCCACGAACTCGAAAAGCGTCTGGCGGAAGCGCTCGAACAGCAGACCGCGACCGCCGAGATCCTGAAGGTCATCAGTAGTTCGCCAACCGATATTCAGCCGGTGCTCGACGCTGTGGCCGAGAGCGCGGCGCGCCTGTGCGGCGCCAGCGACGTCGTCATCCGACAGGTGGACGGCGACGTGATACGCCTTGTAGCTCACATTGGATCGGTGCCGATCGCGCCAGGTGCCGAACCCACCATCTCCCGCACGACCTTCATGGGCCGCGCCATTCTCGAGCGCCGGACCATCCACATCCACGACGTCCTGGAACCTCACGTGCGTGAGGAGTACCCGGATGCCCGTTTCTTGCGACAGCCGGGCGATTACCGGACCGCGCTCTGTGCGCCATTGCTGCGCGAGGACACTGCGATCGGCGCCATCATCATTCGCCGTCCGGAGGTGCGCCCGTTCTCCGACAGACAGATCAAGCTCCTCGAAACCTTCGCCGACCAGGCTGCTATCGCGATCGAGAACACGCGGCTGTTCAACGAGACCAAGGAGGCGCTCGAGCAGCAGACGGCGACCGCGGAAATCCTGAAGGTCATCAGCAGTTCGCCAACCGATGTGCAACCGGTATTCGACGCAATCGTAAAGAGCGGCGTCCATCTGTTCCGGGGTCTCGAAGTCACGCTCCGCCTGGTTAAAGGAGACCACACCGAGATGGTGGCATGCACCATGCCAATACGTGGCCCCTCTATCCCGCTTAGCGAGGAAGGCTCCATTTCCTCTCGAGCCATCCGGAGCCGTGAGGTCGTACAGATCCCGGATGCCTTTGCCGAGGAGTGGAGGGATAAGCTGCCCAGACAGCGGGCCGAACAAAGAGGCTTTCGGGCGATCGTGAGCGCACCGATGCTGCGGGAAAACGGTGCTATCGGTGTGATCAGTGTAACCCGCGCAACGCCTGGGCCGTTCACGGAAAAAGAAGTCGCACTGCTCAAGACCTTCGCCGATCAGGCTGTGATCGCGATCGAAAACGTGCGGTTGTTCAAGGAGCTCCAGGCGCGCAACGCCGAGGTCACGGAGTCACTGGAACAGCAGACGGCGACCGCGGAAATTCTCAAGGTCATCAGTAGCTCGCCCACTGACACCCAACCCGTGTTCGACGCGATTGTGAAAAGCGGTGTCCGTCTGTTCAACGGTCAGGACGTGTCCCTGCGCCTGGTCAAAGGCGACCACACCGAAATGGTGGCATCCACGGAGCCCGGTCTCGTTGGTAACAGCCTGCTCACTCCGCTAAACGATGATCGAAGGCCTTCCGCCCGGACCATTCTGCGTCGGGAAGTCGTGCAAATTCCGGACATCTTCGCGGAAGACTGGGTTCTTGAAACGACGAAGGCGCGCGCCAAAGTCAGAGGCAATCGCGCGGTGCTGTATGCGCCGATGGTGCGGGAAAACCACGCGATCGGTGCGATCGGTGTGACGCGGGCCACACCAGGTCCGTTCACGGACAAGGAAATCGCACTGCTCAAGACCTTCGCCGATCAGGCTGTGATCGCGATCGAAAACGTGCGGTTGTTCAAGGAGCTCCAGGCGCGCAACGCCGAGGTCACGGAGTCGCTCGAGCAGCAGACGGCAACGGCAGACATCTTGAGCGTTATCTCAAGCTCGCCGACGGATCTGCAGCCGGTGTTCGACGCGATTCTGGAGAATGCAACGCGCCTGTGCGAGGCGCATATGGGCGTCCTGGGGCTGTACGACGGTGAGACGTATCATCGGGTCGCACAACGCGGGGTCAGCGCCGAGTTCGCCCGATGGATCGCCGGAGAAGGGAAAACAAGTCAGCCGACACCCGATGGCGGCGTGGGTCGCATGATCGCCGAGCGGCGGCCCATACACATTTCGGACAGAAGGGATTCACCCACGTACCGCGACCGCAAGCCGAGTACGGTTGCGTTGGTCGAACTGGGCGGAGCACGAACTTTCATTGCAGTGCCCATGCTCAAGGACGGACGCGTAGTCGGCGGCATCGCCATCTACCGCCCGGAAGTGCGCCCGTTCACGCAAAAGCAGATCGATCTCGTCAGCACCTTCGCCAGCCAGGCCGTGATCGCGATCGAGAACGTGCGGCTGTTCAACGAGACCAAGGAGGCGCTCGAGCAGCAGACGGCGACCGCGGAAATCCTCAAAGTCATCAGCGGCTCGCCCACCGATGTGCAGCCGGTTTTCGACGCGATCGTCAAGACCGGCGTTCGTTTGTTTGGCGGCTTGGACGTCGTGCTCCGGCTCGTCAAGGAAGATCGGCTTGTGATGGCGGCCAGCACATTTCCTACCGATCCCGGGAACGAATATTCGTTGGCGCTCGATGACCGATCCATAGGGTCGCGGGCCGTGCTGAGGCGGGAAATTATTCAAGCCCCGGACGTCACCACTAAGGATTGGGATTGGGTTGACGAAACCGTCAAGCAAAACGCCATACGCAGAGGCATCCATGCGGTTCTGGTCGCGCCGATGGTACGGGATAACTCTGCGGTCGGGGCAATCGTCGTTACTCGTACGACACCCGGACTGTTCACGGACAAGCAAGTCGCGCTGCTCCAAACTTTCGCCGACCAGGCGGTGATCGCAATCGAGAACGTGCGGCTGTTCAAGGAACTGGAGGCGCGCAACGCTGACATTTCGGAAGCGCTGGAGCAGCAGACGGCAACCGCGGAGATTCTGCGTGTCATCTCGAGCTCGCCGACTGAAATCCAGCCGGCCTTGGACGCCGTCGCTGAAAACGCCGCGCGCCTATGCGGTGCCAACGACGTAGTCATCTGGCGCGTCGACGGCGACCTGCTGCGCAGAGTTGCGCATGTCGGCCCGATACCCCACGCATCGGAGAGCGCAGTCCGCCCCTTGTCGCGACGGGGCATTACCAGTCACGCTGTCCGCGAGCGCCGGACCATACACGTACACGATGTCAGCGATCCCCGCGCACGTGAGGAGTATCCAGATTCCTCATTCACGAAGCATCCCGGAGGATGGGTCAAGACCGTGCTGGTCACTCCCTTGCTGCGCGAGGGCACGGCAATCGGCGCCATTTTGTTGCGGAGGCAGGAAGGGCGTCCCTTTACCGACAAGCAGGTGAAACTCCTCGAGACCTTTGCCAGCCAGGCCGTGATCGCGATCGAGAACGTGCGGCTGTTCAACGAGACCAAGGAGGCACTTGAGCAACAGACGACCACGGCTGAAATTCTGAAAGTCATCAGCAGCTCCCCCACCGACACCCAGCCGGTGTTCGACACCATACTCGCGAGCGCAATACGACTGTGTGAGGCTTACCGAGGCGCGCTCCACCTGTACGACGGCGACACGTTCACCTTGGTTGCCGAACAGGGCGCGTCCGCGGCGTTTGCGGAGTTCAGGAAGAAACGGGCGCGCCCAGGTCCGCTTTCGGGGATCGGTCAGCTCGCCGCCGGGAAATGCGTGGTCCACATCGCTGACCTGGCCCAGTCACCGGGGTACGCCGGCGGGGATTCGCTCACCGTTGCATCGGTTGACCTCGACGGGACGCGAACCTACCTCGGCGTGCCTATGCTCAAGGAAGGGTCGTTGATCGGCGCCATTACGTTCCGCCGGCAGGAAGTGCGACCGTTCACGGACAAGCAGATCGCACTCCTCCAGACCTTCGCCGACCAGGCGGTGATCGCGATCGAGAACGTGCGGCTGTTCAAGGAGCTGCAAGCCAGGAACGCGGACCTGGCGGAATCGCTGGACCGGCAGACGGCGACAACTGAGATCCTGCGGGTCATTTCCAGTTCACCGACGGACATCCAGCCGGTTCTCGACGCGGTTGCCGAGAGTGCGGCGCGCCTGTGCAACGCCGACGACGTGACCATCCGCCGGATTGATGGCGACACGACCTGGATCGCGGCGCACCGGGGATCGATTCCGGTGCAGGCGGATGACGGAGTGACCTCGGTGGCGCTGCGCACGATGATGGGAACCGTCGCACGCGAGCGCCGAACCCTTCACATACCGGATGTCACCGAACCGCACGAGCGCGAGAAGTACCCGGACTCGAAGTTTGCGGGTCGGGGAATGTGGGGGGTTCGCACTACCCTGATCGTGCCCTTGCTCCGCGAGGACGCGGTGATCGGCGCGATTGGAATGCGTCGTCTGGAGGTGCGCCCGTTCTCCGACAAGCAGATCGAACTCCTCGAAACCTTTGCTGCCCAGGCGGTGATCGCGATCGAGAACGTGCGGCTGTTCAAGGAAACCAAGGAAGCGCTGGAGCAGCAGATCGCGACGGCGGACATCTTGCGCGTCATTTCAGGTTCGCCTACGGATATCCAGCCGGTGCTGGATGCGGTGGCGGAGAGCGCGGCGCGCCTGTGCGGCGCAAGCGATGTCATCATCCGCCGAGTGGATGGCGACGTGTTGCGCGCAGCGGCCCACTTCGGCTCAGTGCCGGTGGTGGAACAAACCGTCGCGATCAGCCGCGGAACCGTCGGCGGACGCGCTGCCCTCGAGCGCCGGACAATCCATATCCATGACTTCGCCGTCGATCACGCACGGGGAGATTACCCGGAAAATCCGACCGGCCCAATCCGGACCATGCTCTGCGCGCCTCTGCTGCGCGAGAATACGGTCATCGGCACGATCACGATGCGCCGCCCCGAGGTGCGCCCATTCGCCGACAAGCAGATCAAGCTCTTGGAGACCTTCGCCGCCCAAGCGGTGATCGCGATCGAGAACGTGCGGCTGTTCAATGAGACCAAGGAAGCGCTCGAGCAGCAGACCGTGATCAGCGAGATCCTGCGCGTAATCGGCAGCTCGCCGACCGACGTGCAGCCGGTTTTCGATGCGATCGTGAAGAGCGGAGTTCCTCTCTTTGGCGGCATGGAAATTACGCTGCGGCTCGTCAAAGGGGAATACAGCGAGTTGGTGGCCAGTACCCGGCCCATCCTGGATTTAGGGGGCACCAATCCGCAACCGCTTACTGATGAACGGATTCCCGGCTCCCGCGTAATTCGACGCCGGGAGGTGGTGCAGGTCCCGGACATGCTCGTGGCTGAGGAGTGGGTGAGCGCAGACTTCAAGCAACGCGCCGAACAGAGGGGATTCCGCGCGATCATGGGTGCGCCGCTGCTTCGGGAAAACAAGGCGATCGGCGCCATCACCGTAACTCGCGCTACGCCCGGCCCTTTCACGGACAAGGAAGTCGCACTGTTAAGAACTTTCGCCGACCAGGCGGTGATCGCGATCGAGAACGTGCGGCTGTTTAAGGAACTCCAGGCGCGCAACGCCGAGATCACGGAGTCACTGGAGCAGCAGACGGCAACGGCAGACATCTTGAGCGTCATCAGCAGCTCGCCGACGGATCTGCAGCCGGTGTTCGACGCGATCCTGGAGAAGGCGATCCGCCTGTGTGACGCGCATCTCGGCTTGCTGGGTTTGTATGACGGAAAGAAGTATCAGACCGTTGCACAGCGTGGGGCCAACCCTGATTTCGCTAAATGGGTTATCGCCAGAGGACCGTATGAGCCCGACCCCGGTGGTGGCATGGGACAAATGATTGCCGAGCGACAGCCCGTACACATTCCGGACCTCAGAGAAGGGCCATCGTACCGAAACCGTTATCCGAACGCCGTCAAGTTGGTCGACGTGGGCGGGGCACGAACTTATATTACGGTGCCGATGCTCAAGGAAGGGCGCGTAGTCGGCGGCATCACCATTTACCGCCCGGAAGTTCGCTCGTTCACGCAGAAGCAGATCGATCTCGTCAGCACCTTCGCCAACCAGGCGGTGATCGCGATCGAAAACGTGCGGTTGTTCAACGAGATCAACGAGGCGTTGCAGCGGCAAACCTCGATTGCCGAGATCCTGCGCGTGATCAGCAGCAGTCCCACTGATGTAATGCCTGTCCTCGAAGCCGTTACGCACCGCGCAGCGCAGTTGTGCGATGCGCCGGACGCGCGCCTGTTCCTGCTGGATGGGGACGCCGTGAAGTACGTGACCGGTTTCGGCGAGTCGAAAGGGGCCCTTGCGAGCAGACCGCTCATAAGGAGCTTCGTCGTGGGCCGCGCGATCATTGACCAGTCGGTAATGCACATCGAGGACATCGTTGCCGCGTTCGACGAGTTTCCGGATGCGCGCGCGCCACAGCGCGAATTCGGGAATCGGACAATGCTCGCGGTGCCTCTGGTGCGGGAGAACAAGGCATTCGGCGCCATCCTCATGCGCCGCAAGGAGGTGCGCCCGTTCAGCGAGAAGCAGATCGAACTCGTCAAGACCTTCGCAGACCAGGCGGTGATCGCGATCGAGAACGTGCGACTGTTCAACGAAATCCAGGAGAAGAGCCGCGAGCTCGAAGTCGCGAACCGCCACAAATCGGAATTCCTCGCCAGCATGTCGCACGAGCTGCGCACACCGCTGAATGCGATTATCGGCATCACGCAAGTGCTGCAGGTCGAGTCCAGACTTTTTAAACGCGATGACCAGTCGGAACCGCTGCAGCGCATTTTTGGTGCGGGGCATCATCTGCTGACGCTTATCAATGACATCCTGGATCTTTCGAAGATCGAGGCGGGCCGGATGGATTTTCAGCCCGAGGCGGTGGCATTGGCGCCGGTTCTGGACGAATTCAGGAGCACCATGGAGCCGCTTGCGGCGAAAAATGGCAACGGGCTCACGATAAGCTGCGCGCCCGATGTCGTGAGTGTCTACGCCGACCCGGTGCGACTGCGGCAAGCCCTGCTTAATGTGGGGAGCAACGCAAACAAATTTACGGACAAGGGAACCGTCACGGTCGCGGTCGATCACAAAGAAGCGGACGGGCGCCGATGGGTCCGCTTCCGCGTCTCCGATACCGGCATCGGCATGACGCCCGCGCAGGTGAACCGCCTGTTCCAGGACTTCATTCAGGCGGATACGTCGACGGCGCGCAAATACGGCGGCACGGGGCTGGGACTCGCCATAACCAGAAAACTGTGCAACATGATGGGAGGAGACGTAACGGTCGAGAGCGAGTCCGGCATCGGCTCGACGTTTACGATTCGGCTGCCCGCGAGAGCCGAAGACTTTCAGCGTACCTCACCGTTGCACGAGAAACTCGGCGATGAAGCGAGATCCCCGCAATGAAGATCTTGTATGTCGAGGACAACGACGATAACGTCTACGTCCTGAAAAGGTGGTTCTCGATCGTCGGCTTCGAGTTGATCGTAGCGAGCGACGGGGAGCAAGGGGTGGCGATGGCCGCGCAGGAGTTGCCCGATCTCATCCTGATGGACCAAAGTCTGCCGGGAATCGATGGCTGGGAGGCGGCTCGCCAGATCAAAGCGTCTCCCGTCACGCGCCATATCCCGGTGATCGCCCTTACCGCGAATGCCATGTCGGGCGACAGAGAAAAGGCTCTCGCTGCCGGCTGTGACGACTTCGATACGAAGCCGATCGATATCGAGGGGTTGCTGGAAAAAATACGAGCGCATGTGAAGTCAAGCGAATCTGGCGCTGGCTCAGCCCAGGATTAGTTCATGCTCAAGACCTATTTCGAAGCCCCGATGCGATTCTTCAGGGAGCTGCGGCGGCGAAAAGTAATCAAGGTGGCGGGCGTCTACGCCATTGTGGCGTGGGTAATGATTCAGATCGCCACCAACACTTTCCCGGCGCTTCATCTTCCAAACTGGGCCATAACCCTCGTCGTAGTCCTTACGATCCTTGGGTTTCCGATCGCGGTCGTGCTGGCGTGGGCTCTGGAGATCACGCCCGCGGGAGTACGCCCTGAACGAGCGGCGGAGGCACCGTCTACCCCGGCGGCTCGGCCAGCTCATTCTTCGCGCGTGGTTGGTCGTTCCGGGCCTGCATCCCCGCGTGCGGCCCGGCCCGGGATCATTTCCATTGTTCCTGCCGAGGAAGAGACTCCCGCCGCGGACCCGAACCGCGCCAAGCGCGCCGTCGTTGCAGGCCTGCGACACGATCTGCGCACGCCCATGAATGCGGTCCTGGGCTATGGCGGTGTGCTCGTGGTCGAGGCTGAAGAATTAGGCATCGCCGCGCTCGTGCCCGACATCCAGCGGCTGCATACCGCGGCGAAGAAATTGCTGGAGCAGATCGATCACCTTTTGCCCTCCGGACCCGAGGCCGCGGATGTCGACGTCAACACAATTCGCGGACGCTTGCACGAAGCATTGCTCCAGCCGACCGCGGCGTTAGTCGAGCAATCACAACAGCTGCTTGCAAGCGCCAGCAGGTCCGAACGCGCGTCGACAGACTTGGAGCGTCAGCTTGGAGCTGCGCGAAAATTGCTTGCACTCGTGCAACAGCTAGCTTTACCCCCTGCCCCAACGACCGAGACGTCGGAACGAGCCGGCTTCGAGCGCGTCTTCAACCGCCTGCGTCCGAGCTCCCAGCCGACAACCGGAGCGCTGCACGCCGGTACTTTGCTGGTCGTGGACGACAACGCGATGAATCGCGATCTGTTGACCCGACAGCTTGTGCGCGAGGGGTATAGCGTCTTTACCGCCGCCTCGGGTAAAGAAGCCTTGGAGAAACTGCGGCTGCACGATTTCGATCTCATCCTTTTGGATGTGATAATGCCCGAAATGGATGGCATTCAAGTGCTGGAGCACATCCAACGGGACCCGGTCTTGTGCGAGATTCCGGCGGTGATGATCTCCGCTCTGGACGAAATAGACAGCGTGGCGCGCTGCATCGAGAAGGGCGCGGCGGACTATTTCGCGAAACCCTTCGATCCTGTCCTGTTGCGCGCCCGCGTGTCTGCGACGCTTCAAATTCACCAACTGAGACAAGACCTGCGGCGTGCCGAGGACGAGCTGGCACAAAACCGCACGTCGATTGACGATCTTATCAAGAGCCTGGTGCCTCGTCCGTTGTCGGATGGCTTTGAACGAGGGGAGCGCTCCGTTTCTGCACACTATCCCGACGTCACAGCCGTGGTAGCGCGACTCGAGGGGCTTGACGCTATCGCTGCCAGATGCGGCCCAGGCGAAACAATCGCACGCGTCAGCGAAGCCCTCGCGATCTTCGAGCAATGCAGCAGGGCGAAAGGATTGGAGATCGTCCGCGCCACGGAGCGCTCCTACACCGCGATCGTGGGCGCTCCTGAATGGCGGGAAGACCACGCACAGGTCGCAGCCGATTACGCGCTGGATCTGCTGCAGGCCATTCAGGAAAGCTCACCAGACGTTGCAGACCGTCCGGAGATCAGAATCGGACTGAATACGGGCGCTCTCATAGCCGGCGTCGCTGGTGTCGACAGACTCGTATTCGGCATGTGGGGCGATGCAGTGAGCACCGCCGATGCAGTCGCGTGTCAGGCGCCTGCCGGCAAGATCCAGGTGTCTGCGGCTACGTGCGCGAAATTGAACGAAAAGTTCGAGGTCGGGAGTCCTACGGTAATCGAGGTGCCCGGCCACGGTCACCTGCGCACCTACGTGCTTACCGGCCGTAAATAGAGGCTGAAACGCCGCGAGCTCCGCCGGGCCCTGCGCGACCACTGCTTGGCAGTTCTTTACCTTCCGTGACTTCCGTGTGTTTCCGTGGCTGATTGGATTTAGCCCGCCCGCAAGAGGCCGAACACTTCCTCGCCAAAGCGCCGCCGCGCCTCCTCGTGCAGCGGCTTGACGGCGCGGACGAACGCCGCGCGCGCCTCCGGAGTCAGCTCCACCACTTCGCCGCCCGCGCGGACGGTTGCGACCACACCTTCAAGGCAATCTACGACCACGAGGTTCCGTGGGAGAGCGACGACGTGCGCGGAGTGCTGAAGCTCCCG
>CAZCGD010000592.1:0-5974 GCA_964498105.1 uncultured Streptomycetaceae bacterium | reverse complement strand
TTGAAATCTAGAGTCCGGAACCTGGAACCTGGAACCTGGAACCTGGAACCTGGAACCTGGAACCTGGAACCTGGAACCTGGAACCTGGAACCTGGAACCTGGAACCTGGAACGCGGAACCCGGAACCCTAAACCTTGAATTCGGGGAACCAATGCGGATATTGATTTTTGGCGCCGGCGCGGTCGGCGGATTTCTCGGCGGCATCCTCACGGCGGCCAAAGCCGACGTCACGCTGGTCGCGCGCGGGGCGCACCACGACGCGATGAAAGAGCGCGGCCTCATCCTCGAAGGGAAGGTGAGCGGGCGGCCGGAGCCCATCCGTGTCAAGGTATGCCGTCCGGGCGAGGAAGAGGGGCGCTACGACCTCATCGTGGTCGGGCTGAAATCGCAGCAGATCGCGGGCGCGGCGGCGCACATAGTCGGCCTGCTCGCGAAGGACGGCATGATCCTGCTCGGCCAGAACGGCCTTCCCTATTGGTACTTCGAGAAGCTCGACTCGCCGCTGCGCGGCTCGCGACTGACTTCAGTTGATCCCGACGGCACGCTCGCGAAGACCATCCCCCTCGACGCCGTCATCGGCGGTGTCGCGAACAAGCCTGCCGACCTCGTGGAGCCGGGCCGAATCCGTCTCGCCGATCAGGCCACCGACCGCATCGTCATCGGCGAGCTCGATAACCACATCACGCCGCGGCTGGCAGCGATCAAGGCCGTCATCGAGCCCGCAGGCTGTCCGGTGCTGATCTCCGACAATATTCGCGCGGTGAAGTGGCGGAAGCTGATGTCGAACGGCGTCTTTAATCCGCTCGCGGCGATCACCCAGGCGACGCACCGCCAGATCGGGGATTTCGAGCCGACCCGCCGCGTCGCCCGGTTGATGATCGACGAAGTGCTCGCGGTGGCGGCTTCAGTCGGGATCAAGCCCGACGTCAACGCGGACCAGTTGATCGACGACGTGCGGAAGCGGGTGGGAATACTGTCCTCGACGCTGCAAGACGTGCGCTTCGGCCGCGAACTGGAATTGGGCGCCCTCATCGATGCCATCATCGATGTCGGACGCCTGACGCGCGTCCCAACGCCCTATCTGGAGGTCGCTTCCGCCTGCGCCGGGCTGCTCAACCGGCGCATCGTTGACGACGGCGTGGCGTTCGCGCCCGCTGCCGTCCGCAAAGCGTCTCAGAATTAGCCACGGAATCACACGGAATTACACGGACAATAGGGAGACGGCTGAGTGGCTGAGATCGCAAGCGGCAAGGCGGTGATTGAATTGCTCAAGGCCGAGCAGGTGCGGCACATCTTCGGGATTGTCGGCTCGACGTTCCTGGATGTGCTGGACGTGCTCTACGACGACAAGAGCGTTGAGTATATTAACGTGCGCCACGAGCAGGGCGCCGCTTTCATGGCCGATGGCCTGGCGCGCGTCACCGGCACCCCGGCGGTCTGCCTGGTCACCAGCGGGCCGGGCGCAACGAATCTGTTGACGGGCATCGCGTCGGCCTACGTGGGGCACTCGCCCGTGGTGGCCATCTCCGGTGGCCCGGCGTTCGGAAATTACTACAAGGACGCCTTTCAGGAGCTCGACCTGGTCAGCATGTTCAAGCCCGTGACCAAGTTGTCGCTCCAGGTGAACAAGGCCGACCGAATTCCCGAAATGCTGCATCATGCAATGCGCGTGGCCATGACCGGACGCAAAGGCCCGGTGTTTCTCGATATTCCACGCGATTTGCTGAACGGCCAGACGCTCCAGACCGAGATCAGCCAGCCGGGCAGCTACCGGCCGGACCATCCGCCACTACCGCACCCCGACGCCACGCGCCAGGCGATTGGCATACTGCAGCAGGCCGAGCGTCCTCTCATGCTCGTGGGTGGCGGCGTGACCTGGGCCGGGGCCAGTGACCTGGCAGTGCGGTTGAGCGAACAATTCGCGCTGCCCATGATTACGGCCTATGGGCGTAACGATGCGGTGCCGAATGCGCACCCGCACTATATCGGACCCCTGGGGCGAGCCGGCTCGCCTGAGGCTGGCGCAGCCTGCCGTCGCGCCGATGTGCTGCTGGTCGTCGGCTCACGGCTGGGAAATTTCACGACCTTCTATGACCAGCGCTACATTCAGCCCGGCACGCGCATTATCCAGATCGATATCGACAGCCGTGACATCGGCCGGACGTATCCGGTGGCACTGGGCATTCAGGCAGATGCCGGCGAGGCGTTGAAAGCGCTTCTCGCAGGCCTGTCGCAGGAGCGCGTGCCGGCGTCCCGCGCGGCCTGGCTCAAGGAAGCCGGGGGTTTCCGCAGCCAGCGCCTGGCCCGCTTGCAGAATGAGTCGAACCTCAACACCCTGCCGTTGAAGCCGCAGCGGGTCTATGTTGAGTTGCGCCGTGTCTTGCCGCCGGACACGATCGTCACGCTGGATGCCGGGGCCGCTCCTGCCTATGGTTACGATCGTCTCAACTTTGCACAGCCGCGCACTTTTCTGACGCCCCTTGATCTGGGCGGCCTGGGCTTTGCCTTCCCGGTAGCCCTGGGGGCCAAGCTGGGACGTCCTGACGCGCCGGTCCTGGCGATCCACGGCGACGGGGGATTCCTGATGAATTCGCAGGAGATCGAGACCGCCGTGCGGCACCAGATCAACGCGGTGACGCTGGTCATGAACAATAACTGCTGGGGCTCCGAAAAAGCCTACCAGAAGCAGTTTTACAATAAGCGCTACGTCGGCGCCGACATTGGCAATCCCCGCTACGACAAATTCGCCGAGCTGTTTGGCGCCAAAGGTTATTACGTGGAACATGCGGACCAGATCGGGGACGTGATGCAGGCGGCGTTACGGTGTGGCAAGCCGGCCATCGTGGAAGTGCCCATCGACCCGGACGAATTTCCCACGCCGGCCACGGCCACCAGGCGTGGAGAGTAGTATTAGTTGAGTGAAGGGGGAGGGGGCAGTACATGAAGGGTCAAGGGAGGACATCATGAAGCCATCGATACTTTCCCATGCCGTATTCGGCGGCATCACGGCGGTGCTCGCCTCCGGCGCAACCTGGCTCGCGCTCTCGGGATGGCCGCAACTGCCGCTGCTTGCGCAAGCGCACGCGCAGTCGCAACCTCCGCCAAGCACCAGCGCGCGCCAGACCGAGCTGTTCAAGACCACGATGAACGACGTCATGGGCCGCGTGGTCAGCATCCGCCGCTTCGAGCGCGATCCGGGCACCGGCAGCGGTCCGCATCGCCACCCGGGAAGCCATACGTTCGGTTATGTGCTCGAAGGCGTGTACGAGGTGAAAGTCGACGATGGCCCGCTGCAACGGCTGGGGCCGGGCGAAACGTTCTACGAACCGCCCAATGCACTGCACGCGGTATCGCGCAACGGCAGTAACACGCAGCCGGTCAAGTATCTGGTGATACAGGTTTCCGACCCGACCAAGCCGGGGACGGTACCGGAGAAGTGAGCCGGATGATCTCACCTCGCGTTAACCCTATGCGCGTAATCGCGCGGTTGGCGGCTTTCGCCTGCCTGGCCTCGTTCGCCGCGACGGGCGCCGCGCAGGGCTACCCGGCCAAGCCGTTGCGCCTTATCGTGCCGTTCGCTCCCGGCGGCACCAACGACATCATGGCGCGCGGCGTCGCGCCGGAGCTCGCCGCGATCTTCGGCCAGCAGGTTATCGTGGACAACCGGGGTGGAGCGAGCGGGCAGATCGGCGCCGAGGCGGTGGCCAAGTCCGCGCCCGACGGTTACACGCTGATGCTGGTGTCGAGCAGCGTGATGAGCCACGGCCCGGCGGTCAATCCCAACCTGCGCTACGACATGGTGAGGGACTTTGCGCCGGTCGGAAAAGTCTCCGAGGTGCCGCTGGTGATCGTCGTCCATCCCGCGGTGCCCGCGAAGACCACCCGGCAGTTCATCGTTCTCGCCAAGGCGCGTCCCAGCGATCTGCGGATGGGGATCGGCGGCACGGGAACCACCAGCCACCTCGTCACGGAGCTGTTCGCGGTCGCCACCGGCACGCGCATGTTGATCGTTCCGTACAAGGGAGCGGGCCCCGCACTGGTGGACCTTCTGGGCGGGCACCTCGACGGGCGCATCGACCAGATTCCCTCCTCGATGCCCCACATCCAGTCGGGCCGGCTGAGAGCCATCGCCGTTACCACCACGCGCCGCGCCCAGCTCCTGCCCGAGCTGCCCACGCTGGCCGAGTCCGGCGTGCCGGGATTCGATGCCAGCACGGTGATCGCGATCTTCGTGCCGGTGGCAACGCCGCAGGACATCGTGCAGCGCTTGAATGCCGCGCTCAACAAGGCCCTCGCGAGCGCGGCGCTGAAGGAACGCCTGGCGTCACAAGGCGCCGAGCCGCGCCCGGGCACGAGCGGGGAACTGGGCAATTTCGTGCGCGAGGACCTCGCCAAGTGGAAAAAGGTCGTGCAGCAGACGGGGATCAAGCTAGAGTGACGAAATGAGCGAATCGTTTGCCAAAGCACTGGAAGCCCGCACGCAGGACGTGCTGGATAGCTGCACGCGCTGCGGTCGCTGCTTCGAAGTGTGTCCGATGACGGCGCCCGCTGGCATCGCCGACAAGAACGCTGCGAATGTGGTCGGCGGCGTGCTGGACATTATCCGCGGCGGCAGCGGCTCGCCGGAATCGGAGCGCTGGGCGCAGGTGTGCTCGGGCAGCGGCAGCTGCATCCCCGCGTGCCCCGAAGCGGTAAACCCGCGATTCATGCTCGCCCTCGCACGGGTCGCCATGCAGCGCCGCGCGACTGCGGAAGAGCAGCACCAGAAAGGCAGCGCCGCGTTCTCGAACATGGGCCGCGGCGTGCGGGTGTTGTCGCGCATGCAACTCCCGGCCGACGTGCTCAAGCGGTTTCGCAGCGAAGGTCCGGTGGCAGCCCCGCCGGAGGTGGTGTTCTATACCGGTTGCAACGTGTTGAAGACGCCGCACATCGTGCTGCTGGCGCTGGACATTCTCGACGCGCTTGGCGTGTCGTACCGCGTGATGGGCGGACCAGGCGACTGCTGCGGCGTGCTGCAGTTTCGCAGCGGTGACCTTGAAGCCGCGGGCCGCATCGCCTATCGCACGACGGACCGCTTCGCCGGCACCGGTGCGGGGAAGGTGCTCGCGTGGTGCCCGACGTGCGCGATCCAGATCGGGGAAAACGTGCTGCCCGGACGCACCGGCACTCCCGAGGCGCCCGCCTACGATCTCGAAGCGTTCGTCGTGTACCTTGCAAGCCAGCTCGACCGGCTGCGGCCGCTGATGCGCCATCCCGTGAACAAGCGAGTCGGGCTGCACGAGCATCCGGGCGTGCCGGGCGTCTGCGAGTCCGCGATCAGGATCCTGCAAGCGATCCCGGGGCTCCAATACGTCGAACTTGCGCAGCCGCAGGTGGGCTATATGTGCAACACGCTGCAGCCGCTGCCCGCGTTCAAGCGTGAGGTGCATCGCGGGATACTCGAAGCCGCCGCGGCAGCGAAGGTAGACGCGCTCGCCGGCGTCTACCACGCCTGCCACCGCGAGCTCTGCAGCCACGAAACCGACTGGCCTTTTGAGGTGGTGAATTTCCTGGAGCTGATCGGCGAAGCCATGGGCATCAGCCGCGAAGACAGCTTCAAGCGCCTGAAGAAAATGCAGGACGCGGATGCGATCCTCGCGGACGTGATGGACCTCGTGGAGCAGCACGGACTCGGGCTCGAGGAAGTGCGCGCGGTGATCGAGAAGGATTTGCTGGGGGAGCAGCCATTGCCGTTGCGCAGCGCGCGCGTGGACCGGGACGCCGCGTCCGCGCCCGGTTAAGAGACGGTAACGATTTGAGGGGATAGCCCCCTCATGCTCCCCTGCATCAGGGGCCGTTTCAGTCATTCTGAAACGGCCCGTAAGGAGTCGCGCATGCGGACAGTTCAGTGCTGGGGAGCGGTGTTGTTGTTGCTCGTCACGCAGGCGCTCGCGGCGCAGCCGTATCCCGCCAGGCCGATCCGGCTCGTCATTCC
>CAZCGD010000591.1:0-3263 GCA_964498105.1 uncultured Streptomycetaceae bacterium | reverse complement strand
GGGCTGCTGCTGGTGGTGGCGGTCGGCTCCAATTACTCTCTGTTCTTCGATCGGCGGTTGGCGTCGGGACCGGACCGCGGCCGCACGGTCGTTTCGCTGCTGTTTGCCTGCGTCTCCACCCTCATCGGCTTCGGGCTGCTGTCGTTCTCGGCGGTGCCGGTCCTGAACGCGATCGGGGCAACGGTCGGCATCGGCGCCGCTCTTGCGCTCGCGTGTTCCGCCATCCTGAGCCGCAGCGAGGACCTCGTCCCTGGACGCCATTCATGAATGTGTTCCGTGCGAATAGCGCATCGGCGCAACCCGTTCTGGAAAGATCCTGATGCGGGGCCGCGCTGAAATGACGCAATCGTCCGGCTATCCCGCGCCGCGGGCGCGGCCCTGGCGCCCGACGCCCGCGGCCGGGCTGTCCCTGCTGCTGCATGCCGCCGCGTTCGCGACGCTCGTCGCCAGCCCCGGGCTCTGGCCATGGGTCATCGGGGGCCTCGCCGCCAACCACCTCCTGTTGACCGCCGCAGTGCTGTGGCCGCGCGGACGGATACTTGGCCCCAATCTGGTCCGCCTGCCGGCCGCGGCGGCGGCGCGCCACGAGGTCAGCCTCACGTTCGACGATGGACCCGACCCGGAGGTGACGCCGTGCGTGCTCGATCTGCTCGACCGCCATCAGGCGCGCGCCAGCTTTTTTTGCATCGGCGAGAAGGCGGCGGCGTTTCCAGAACTCGTGAGGGAAATCGCGCGCCGCGGTCACAGCGTGGAAAACCACAGTCATTGCCATCCCAACGCCTTCGCTTTTTACGGCCCTGGACGCTTGCGGCGCGAAGTGGATGCGGCCCAGGCGGCCATCGCCGGCATTACCGGGCGGGCGCCTGAGTTCTTCCGCGCGCCGGCGGGATTCCGCAGCCCGATGCTCGACCCCGTCATGGCGGCCTGCGGATTGCATTACGTGTCGTGGACACGGCGCGGCTTCGATACCGTGCACGGCAATGCCGATGCGGTCTTGCAGCGGTTGACCCGCGGACTGAAACCCGGAGACATATTGTTAATGCACGACAGCGCGCCGGTCGTGCTCACTGTATTGCCCGCGCTGCTCGACCAGCTTGCCGCGCGCGGGCTCAAGCCGGTCACCCTGCCGGATGCCTGCCGCGATGCACCCGCAGCATAAAGCGCTGCTGGATGCGGCGGCGCATCCTTATCTCGGCGCGGATGTTTTTGACCGGCGGTTTGCGCGCAACAAGCTGCGTTTCGACCCGGTCTTTTTCGCGTTGTTGCGGGGCGGCTTGCTACCCGATCGCGGCACGCTGCTCGATCTGGGCTGCGGGCGGGGCTTGCTGCTGGCGCTGCTCATCGCGGCCCGCGATCAATTCCGCCGCGGACAGTGGCCGCCAGGGTGGCCGCCGCCGCCGATGAACCTCACCCTGCAGGGCATCGAGCTGAACCCGGATCACGCCAGCGTGGCGCAGCGCGCGCTGATAAACCAGGCCCAGGTGACGCGGGATGATATACGCGACGCCGCGTTCCCTCCGTGCTCGGCCGTCGTCCTGCTCGACGTTTTGATCTACCTGGAGGAGCGCGAACAAATCCGCGTGCTGGAGCGAGCCGCTGCGGCGCTCGAGCCGGGGGGGCTGCTGTTGGTGCGCGAAGCCGACGCAGGCGCCGGTTTTGCCTTCCTGGTAACGCGATGGAGCGAACAGCTGCTGGAGATTCTGCGGGGCCGACTGCGCAACCGGCTGCATTACCGCAGTGCCATCCAGTGGGCCGGCCTCCTCGAGTCGCTGGGGTTCTCGGTCGGCGTGGAGTCGATGAGCACGGGCACGCCGTTCGCCAACATGTTGTTCGTCGCGAGGAAGTCTCCAACACCCCAAAAAAAACGACAGATGAACACAGATGAACACGGATAAGGCAAGAACCAGAATGGACAGGATTAACAGGATTAACAAGATTAAATCCAAACCCAAACCCTGAATTCGGTTTTCCTTGTTTTTGATCTAATCTTGTAAATCTTGTTAATCCTGTCTATTGCATTTCTTGGTTTTTATCTGTGTGTATCTGTGTGTATCTGTGTTTATCTGTGGTTAAATTCTGTTCGTGAAACCGCTCGCCATCAGCCGTTATTCCATCGTGAACAGCCTGGGCGCGGGGTCCCAAGCCATCCTCGATGCCCTGCGTGAGCGCCGGTCGGGATTGACTCCCTGTGACTTCGAAACGGTCGCCCTCGATACCTACATCGGACGGGTGCCCGGGCTGGAGGAAGCCCGCGTCCGGTCCGATCTCGGCGCCTATGACTGCCGCAACAACCGGCTGGCGCAGATCGGACTCGAGCTGGACGGCTTCGCCAGTACCATTGCGCAGACCCGCGACCGCTACGGCGCCGCGCGCATCGGTGTATTCCTGGGCACGAGCACCTCCGGCATGCTGACAACGGAGCTGGCCTATCCCCGCCGTGACCCGGTGACGGGCGTACTGCCGGGGGACTATTGTTACGCCGAGACGCACAACTTCTACTCGTTGGCGGATTTCGTCCGGAGTTACCTGAAATTGGCGGGTCCGGCCTTTGTGGTGTCCTCGGCGTGCTCCTCGACCGCCAAGGTATTCGGCAGCGCGGCGCGCATGATCGCCACCGGGGTCTGCGATGCGGCGGTGGTGGGTGGCGTGGATACGCTGTGCTTGACCACGCTCCATGGCTTTCACTCGCTCGAGCTGACGTCGCGCGGGCCCTGTCGTCCGTTCGATGTGGAGCGGGACGGCATTTCCATAGGCGAGGGCGCGGGCTATGCGCTGCTGGAACGCGTCGATGGCCAGACCGGGGAGGGAGTGTCACTGCTGCTCGGCATAGGGGAGAGCTCCGACGCCTACCACATGTCCACGCCGCATCCCGAGGGGCTGGGCGCGAAGCTGGCCATGCAGCGCGCGCTGGACAGCGCGGGGCTCGCACCGGGGGACATCGATTACATCAACCTCCACGGTACCGCCACGCGCACCAACGACGCGGCCGAGGACCTGGCGGTGCGGGAACTGTTCGGCACGGGCACGGCGTGCAGCTCGACCAAGGGCGCGACCGGGCACCTGCTCGGCGCCGCCGGAATCACGGAGGCGATCGTTTCCATCCTTGCGATCGAGCACGATCTCATGCCCGGCAGCGCGAATACCCGTGCCGTGGATCCCGCACTGAAGAGCCGCTACCTGCTCGCGAGCCGGGAGGCCAACGTGAGGCGTGTGTTGAGCAACTCGTTCGGCTTCGGGGGCAGCAATTGCAGCCTCGTGCTGGG
>CAZCGD010000590.1:0-3539 GCA_964498105.1 uncultured Streptomycetaceae bacterium | reverse complement strand
GTACTGGCTCTCGACGTCCGCCCCGAACACGGCGCGGATGCGGTCCTTCGACGCTTTCACCAGCCCGGCGAGCCAGGTATCGAGCTGGCGGAGGATGATCGGGTCGCGCACGCTGCCTAGAATGATGCTCTGGTAGCCGGCAAGCTCCACGCCTTCGAGCTTGATGGTGTAGCGCGCCGCCGGCTTGAAGGTGCTGCCGGAGACGCGGACCGCGCGGTCGGATACCGCCTCGTACTTCGCGGAAAAGGTATTGAGCACGCCGGACGGCTCCACCAGTTCATAGGGCGTGGCGTTCTCGTACAGGTTGTGCGAGGCGACGCTCACCGGGTCGCAGCGATACTCGGGGTTGGGCGGCTCGACGATGAAATGGTCGTTCGCAACCGTCGCGAACATGCAGTCGGGGTACTTGCGCAGCACGACGCACGCCGCGCCGCATTCCAGGATCTTGGCCATGTGCCACACCGTCGCGGGGTTAAACCCCCGCATCACCGGCAACGCCGCGAAGATGGAGGTGTCGCTCGAACGCCCGGCGAGTATTACTTCGGCGCCGTTCTGGAGCGCCTCGACATACGGCTCGATCCCGCACATGCCGACGATGTGCGCGCTGCGGTCGATTACCGCTTCGTCGAAGACGGGCGCATTGGCGAGCGGCGTGATTTTCCCTTCCCGCAGCTTCTTCTTGAGATAGCCCTTGTCCTGCTCGCTGGCGATGGTGGCGAGCTTGAAGGTGAGCTTCTCCTCGCGCGCAATCTCCCGCGCGATGCCCGCCAGCCGCTCGAGCTGCGCGTCCGAGCCGCCGGTGCAGGCGGAGCCGACGATGACCGGGATCTTCGCTGCCCGCCCGGCGAGGAGCATCAGGCGCAGGTCGCGCTTGCAGGCGGAGTCGGAAAAAAGGTTGTCGCCCGAGCCGAGGTAATAGGGCCCGGGGTCGGTCGAGCCCGAGTCGGCGCCGATGAACGCCGGCCCGAGCGCCATTGCTCGCTTCAGCGTCTCTTCACGGAAGCCGGAGCCGAGAACGCCGGTGGCGGACAGGATGCGGATTTCCGAAGGCACGTAAGTCCTGAAAAACTATTAAGCCGCCGATGGACGCCGATAAGATCAGAACCAAGAATAGACAGAATTAACAGGATTCAAGCAGAAAAAAATACAAGTCTTCCTAATTGTCGCTTTGATCTGATTCTGTGAATTCTGCATTTCTTGTCTTTTTGTAATTATTGGGTTGCTTTTTTTATAGGCGTTCATCGGCGTTCATCGGCGGCTAATGTGTCTTGATCAGGGTTTTTGAGCCAGGCCGACCGCCTGCATGAACTCCAGGTGCTGGGCCCGGCGCGCGGCGAGGTGCTTGCCGTATTCGGCGCTGCCCATCCAGATGTTCTCGTACAGGTTGCGCTCGGCGTGCTCCTGCCATTGCGGGCTCTTGTGGACGCGCTCCAGGACCGCCTCCATCCGCGCCGCCGCCTCTCTTGGCACGCCCGCCGGCATCGCGAAGCCGCGCCCGGTGCCGACGTGGATGTCGTGGCCCAGTTCCCTCAGTGTCGGCGCGTCCGGCACGATGGCGAGCCGCTGGGCAGAGGTCACGGCGAGCACGCGCAGCTTTTTCGACTCGACCGCGGCGTGGCCCTCGCTGATGTTCTCGGTAGTGAACTGGGTGTGGCCGCCCATGACCTGGATGATCGCGTCGGCCCCGCTCTTGAACGACACCGTCCGGTAGCGGGTGCCGGTCTCGCGCTCGATCAGCCATACCAGCAGGCGCCCGGAACCGCCGGGCGAAGTGACGCTGGCGACCAGCGTGTTCGGCTCGCGCCGGGCCGCTTCGACCAGGTCCCGGAACGTGCGGTACGGCGAGTCGGCGCCGACCATCACCGCCTGCGGGTCCTGGGCGAGAAAGGCGAGCGGCGTGTAGTGCTCCAGCCCCAGGTCCATTTCGGGCCGCAGCGCCTGCGTCAGCATGGCGAGCGTGGCCACCGTCATGACCGTATGCGGGTCGCCGCGCTTGCTCTTGATGTAGGTGTAGGCAATGGCGCCGCCGCCGCCGGTGCGGTTGACGACGTTGATCGGCTGGCCAAGCAGCTTCTCGCGCGCGATGATCTCCGCCACGATGCGCGCAAAAAGGTCGGTGCCCCCGCCGGCCGAAGTGTGCACGACGAACTCGATCGGGCGCGACGGGAAACTCTGGCCGAACGCCGGGGCGGCGCACGCGGTGGCTGCAAGGGCTGCCAGAAGCAGGCAACAGCGAATCAGTCCCATGTCTCCTCCTGTGCCGGCGGCACCGTGCACGGTAGCGCCCGCGATGGACGTCTATGCTACAGCGTCGCCGCTCGAGGGTCGATCCGGCGACGGGTTCCCGCCAGCGGCGCCTTGGGGTAACGTAGCTTTCCCGACCCGCCATCGCCGCCATCCAACCCATGGACTTCGCCTATACGGATCAGCAACGCCTGTTCTGCGACTCGATCGCCACTTTTGCGCGCAAGGAGCTGGCCGCCGGGGCGCTGGCACGCGCCCACGCACCCGAATTCCCGCGCGACGTCGCGAAACGCATGGCCGCAATCGGCTTGCTGGGCATCACGATACCGGAGGCCGACGGCGGCACCGGCGGCACGTTGATGGACGCGGTGCTGGCTATCGAGCAGGTGGCGAAGGTCTGCCCGCGCAGCGCGGACGCCATCGCGGAGGGCAACTTCGGCGCGATCCGCGTGCTCGCGCATTTCGGCAGCGACGACCAGAAGCGCCGCTACCTGGCGCCGCTCATCCGGGGCGAAGAGGTGATCGTGGTGGCGATGACCGAGTCCGACGCGGGCTCCGCCACTACCGACCTCAAGACCACGGCGACGCCGGACGGCAAGGGCTTTCGCATCAACGGCTCCAAGGTGTTCCCGAACCCGTTCGCCGACCAGTACCTGGTGTACGTGCGCTATGGGCCGGGCGTCGAAGGCATCGGCTCGGTGCTGCTCCGCCGCGATGCCAGGGGCTTCTCCATCGGCAAGCCGTCGAAATTCATGTCGGGCGCGAGCTGGGCGCCGATCTTCTTCGACAACGTCTACGTGCCGCCGGAGGACGTGCTGCTGCCCGCGGGCGGATTCAAGAAGCAGATCGCCGGCTTCAACGCCGAGCGCATCGGCAATGCGACCCGCTCGCTCGCCTACGGGCAGTACTGCTTCGACGCCGCGCGCGAGTACGCGCTGATCCGCAAGCAGTTCGGGCGCCCGTTGTGCGAGTTCCAGGGGCTGCAGTGGAAGTTCGCGGACATGAAGGTAAAGCTCGATGCCGCGCGCCTGCTGCTCTACCGCGCCGCCACCAACGCCGACCGCGGCTTGCCGGCGGCGGACGAGACCACGATCGCGAAACTGATGTGCAACCAGATCGGCTTCGAGGCCGCCAACGAATCGATGCAGGTGATGGGCGGGCTGGGCTACACGCAGGAAACGCTGGTGGAGTACTGCGTGCGCCGCTCGCGCGGCTGGATGATTGCCGGCGGCTCGATCGAAATGCTGAAAAACCGGTTGGCGGAGATCATCTTCGAGCGGCGTTTTTCGCAACGC
>CAZCGD010000589.1:0-30277 GCA_964498105.1 uncultured Streptomycetaceae bacterium | reverse complement strand
CGCATGCGCAGACTCTGGCTCATCTTTGCCCAGACCGCGACGATCTGTCTCGCGGTTCTGTTCGTCGTCTCGACGCTGCGTCCGGACTTGCTAAGCTGGAACACGCGCAGCAACGTAGTCCCGGTCAAGGAGCCGGCGGCGGAAGCGCCGGCGCGCGTGACCGCTTCCTTCAGCGACGCGGCGCGCAAGGCGATGCCGGCCGTGGTCAACATTTTCACCAGCCAGCAGGTCAAGCGGCCGCGCCATGCGTTCATGGACGACCCCCTGTTCCGCTATTTCTTCGGCGAGCAGCCTGACCTCGGGCCGCAGCGCCGGGAAGGCCTGGGCTCGGGCGTAGTCGTCAGTGAGCAGGGCTACATCCTCACCAATCATCACGTGGTCGAGTCGGTGGACCAGATCGAGGTGGCGCTTGCCGACTCGCGCAAGGTGCCGGCACGCGTGGTCGGCACCGACCCCGAGACCGACCTGGCGGTGCTCAAGGTCGAGATTCAGAAGCTGCCCTCGATCACCTTCGCGCGGCCGGAAGACCCGTTGCGCGTGGGCGACATCGTGCTCGCCATCGGCAACCCGTTCGGTGTCGGGCAGACCGTGACGCAGGGCATCGTCAGCGGGCTCGGGCGCAGTCATCTCGGCATCACCACCTTCGAGAACTTTATCCAGACCGACGCCGCGATCCATCCCGGCAATTCGGGCGGTGCGCTGGTGGACGCGAACGGCAACCTGGTCGGCATCAACACCGCGATCTACTCGCAGACCGGGACTTCCATGGGCATCGGCTATGCCATCCCGGTCAGCATCGCCCGCCAGGTGATGGAGCAGATCATCGAGCACGGCACGGTGACGCGCGGCTGGATCGGCGTCGGCGTGCAGAATCTTACCGGGGAGGTGGCGGAATCCCTCAAGCTCGCCGCGGTGAGCGGCGTGCTGATCACCCATGTCGAACGCGGCGGTCCCGCCGCCAAGGCCGGCGTGCGGCTCGGTGACGTCCTGCTGTCGGTGAACGGCAGGCGCGTCTCCGATACATCCACCATGCTCAACCTGATCGCCGGGCTGCAACCGGGCCAGCCGGCTGGGCTGCGGCTCACGCGCGATCAAGCTGAAATCGACGTGACGGTCACCATCGGCCGACGGCCGCGACCGCCGCAACGCAAGTGAGCGCGGAGCTTCGAGTGCTGAGTTTTGAGTTTTGAGTGAAAGCACGGCTTGATAATCGAAGTAACTCAACACTCAAAACTCAACACTCATCATTGGCTCAGGGCCCGCTGCCCTCCTCCGCCTCCGGAACTTTTTCTCCGTCGCCCAGCGGCCGCACCTTGCCGAGGAGCCGCGAGACGAGGATGCCAACCTCGTAGAGCACGCACATCGGAATTGCGAGCAGGAGCTGGGAGAGCACGTCCGGCGGCGTGACGACCGCAGCGATGACGAAAGCGCCGACAATAATGTAGGGGCGGATTTCCGTCAGTTTTTCCACCGTGACCGCCCCGCTGCGCACCAGCACCACCTGGGCCAGCGGGATCTCGAACGTGATGCCGAACGCCAGGAACATCGTGATCACGAAGTTGAGATAGGCCTCGATGTCGGGGGCCGGTGTGATCGCCTGTGGCGCGAGCGAGTGAATTGCCTGGAACACCATCCCGAAGACGACAAAGTAGCAGTACGCGACGCCCATCAGAAACAGCGCGGAACTGCCGATCACGAGCGGCAGAGCGATGCGTTTCTCGTGCGCGTAGAGGCCCGGCGCTACGAACGCCCACACCTGGTAGAGCACGTACGGCAGCGCGATCAGGAAAGCCGCGAGCAGCGTCACCTTGAGCGGAACCAGGATCGGCGAGATGACGCCGGTCGCGATCATGCGCGTGCCCTCGGGCAGCGATTGCATCATCGGCCAGGCGAGCAGGTCGTACACGCCGCCGATTCCCGGCCAGATCGACAGCACGATGGCCACCACCATGATCGCCACCAGGGAGCGCAACAGTCGGTCGCGCAGCTCCATCAGGTGGGAAATGAAGGTGTCTTCTGTCATCGGAGAAGCGTGACTGGTGACCGAAGTTGGCAGTTGGCAGCCGTCAGTTGGCAGCAACTGCAAACTGCCCACTGCAAACTGCAAACTGCAAACTTATCGTCGCTCATTCCTCGGCCCGCATGATTCAGACCTGTTTCTGCGCGGGCGCCTGCTGGCTAGTGTCCAGCGCCAGCTCGCGCTGCTGCGGTGATGGTTGCGCGGCCGGCTCCGGCGTGGCGGGAGCCTCGTCCGGGTGGGAATCGGGTGCCGGTTGGGCGGACTGTGCAATCTTGTTCAGCTCGCTCTCGGTGTCCGAGACGCTCCGGTTCACCGAGTCGTGCATCGAGCGCGCGGTGTCCTCCATGGTCGCCTGCAGCTTCTTCAGCTCCTGCAGCTCCATCTCGCGCGTGATGTCGGCCTTGACGTCGTTGACGTAGCGCTGCATGCGGCCGAAGAGGTGCCCCACCGTGCGCGCGACGCGCGGCAACTGCTGCGGGCCGATGACGATCAGCGCCACGATCGCGATCAGCAGCAGTTCGGAGAAGCCGATGTCGAACATGTGAAATCCGTGAGGCGTGAGGCGTTAGGGGTCAGGCGCGCCAGCGCAAGGGGTTTCGGCCCCGCCTCACTCCTTACTCCTCACGCCTCACGCCTCACGCTTTCGGCGTGGATTCCTTCCTGGCTTCGCCTTCGATGGTCTGGCCGGTGGTCGGCGGGATCTCCGCCTTGGCCTGCGCCGACTTGTCTTCCTCGGACTTCATCCCGTCCTTGAAGCCCTTTACTGCGCTGCCGAGATCGGAGCCCAGGTTGCGCAGTTTCTTGGTGCCGAAGATAAGCACCACCACCACCAGTACGATCAGCCAATGCACCCAACTTATCGAGCCCATGTCAGCACTCCTTTATCCATTGCGCCCGCCGGCGTCATAGCCTTAAGTACTAATTCTTGCGCGACTTCTTTTCGACGATTCCGGAGACGCCTTCGCGCCGCCGCAGCTCGGCAAGCACGTCTTCGGGCGTGAGCCCGTGCCAGGCCAGCAGCACCAGGCTGTGAAACCACAGGTCGGCGGTCTCCCGCACGAGATGCAGTTTATCACCGCCCTTGGAGGCAAGCACCGTTTCCGCCGCTTCCTCGGCCACTTTCTTCAATATTGCGTCCTGGCCTTTCGCGAACAGGCTCGCCACGTAGGATGCCGAGGGGTCGCCCTGCTGGCGCGCCGCAATGGTGTCGGCCAGGCGCCGCAATATATCCGCGTTTTTCATCGCTGGTAGATATCCTTCGGGTCCTTCAGCACGGGGTCGGTCACTACCCACCGGCCGCCCTCGAGCTTCTGGAAAAAACAGCTGTGGCGCCCGGTATGACAGGCGATGCCGCCCGCCGGTTCCACTTCCAGCAGCACCACGTCCTCGTCGCAGTCGAGGCGCACCGACTTCACTTTCTGCACATGGCCGGACTCCTCGCCCTTGCGCCACAGCTTGCGGCGCGAGCGCGACCAGTAATGCGCCTCGCCGCTCTCCACCGTCCTGCCAAGCGCCTCGCGGTTCATCCACGCTACAGTCAGCACCCGGCCGCTCCCGGCTTCCTGCGTTACCACCGGCACCAGCCCGTCCTGCGGCCACTTCACTTTGTCGAGCCAGGCGTCCTTCATGGGTTCAAAGTTCCAGGTTCCAGGTTCCAAGTTCAACGTTTAGAGTTTAGACACAATACACGGAACTTTGAACCTGGAACATTGAACTTGGAACCTGGAACGGCGGCTAGAGCCGCACTTCGATGCCGCGTTTCGCCATGTGCTCCTTGGCCTGGCGCACGGTGAACTCGCCGTAGTGGAAGACGCTCGCGGCGAGCACCGCGTCGGCGCGGCCGGTCAGCACGCCATCTGCCAGGTGCTCGAGGTTGCCCGCCCCGCCGCTAGCGATCAACGGGATCGTGAGCGCGTCCGCAAAGGCGCGCGTCAACTCAAGATCGAAGCCGTTGCGGGTGCCGTCGCGGTCCATGCTGGTGAGCAGAATCTCGCCGGCGCCGGCAGCCTGCATCCTGCGGCCCCACTCCAGCGCATCGAGCCCGGTCGCGTTGCGTCCGCCGTGAGTGTAAATCTCCCAGCGCGGCGCGCCGGTCCCGGGCACGCGCTTCGCATCCACCGCCACCACGATGCATTGCGAGCCATAGCGCGCGGTCGCAGCCGCCACCAGCTGCGGGTTGAGCACCGCGGCCGTATTGATGCTCACCTTGTCCGCGCCGGCGTTGAGCAGGCGGCGCACGTCGGCGACCGAGCGCACGCCACCGCCCACGGTAAGCGGGATGAAAACCTGCGCCGCCACCGCCTCGATGACGCTCACGATCACGTCGCGGCCGTCGCTCGAAGCCGTGATGTCGAGGAAAGTGAGTTCGTCCGCGCCCTGCTCGTTGTAGCGCCGCGCGACTTCCACCGGGTCGCCTGCGTCGCGCAGGCCGACGAAGTTGATGCCCTTCACCACGCGCCCGGCGGTGACGTCGAGGCAGGGAATGATGCGCTTCGCCAAACCCATCAGAGAAACCGTGAATGGTGAATGGTGAATGGTGAATAGAGATTAAAAGCGGCTTTCCATTCACTATTCACGATTCACGATTTACCCTTTTTCGAAAGTTGGTCGGCCAGCTTCTGCGCGGCGGCGAAATCCAGCTTGCCTTCGTAGATGGCGCGGCCGGTGATGGCGCCGGTGATGCCTTCCGGCTCTACTTTACACAGCGCCCTGACGTCGTCCAAGCCGTTGATGCCGCCGCTCGCTATCACCGGCACCGAGAGCGCCTGCGCCAGCGTCACGGTCGCCTCGATATTGACGCCCGTCAGCATGCCATCGCGCCCGATATCGGTGTAGATGATCGCCTCCACGCCGTAGTCCTGGAATTTCTTTGCCAGATCGAGCACTGCGTGCCCGGTCAGCTTCGACCAGCCGTCCACCGCGACCTTGCCGTCCTTGGCGTCGAGCGCAACCAGCACGTGGCCCGGGAAGGCGGAGCACGCCTCGTGCAGGAACCCGGGCGTCTTGACCGCCGCGGTGCCGATGATGACGTAGCCGACGCCGGAATCGATCAGCTTCTCGATGGTGTCGAGGTCGCGGATGCCGCCGCCCAGCTGGATCGGCAGTTTGCCGCCCACCGCGACGGTGATCGCTCTGATCGCCGCCTCGTTCTTCGGGCGGCCGGCGGCGGCGCCGTTCAGATCGATGACGTGGAGCCTGCGCGCGCCGAGTTTCAGCCAGTGCGCGGCCATGGCGGCCGGGTCGTCCGAGAACACGGTGACCTTGTCCATCGCGCCCTGCTTCAAGCGCACGCACTTGCCGTCCTTGAGGTCTATCGCCGGGATGATCAGCATGATGTCACGCGGCCGGTTGCCAGGTCGCGAAGTTGGTCAGCAATTTCAATCCTGCCTGGTCGCTCTTCTCAGGGTGGAACTGCACTGCGAAAATGTTGCCGCGCGCTGCGGCGCAGGTGAACGGCACGCCGTAGGTGGTCTCGCCGGCGGCAGACTCACGCGCGGCGGGCTCCGGGTAGTAACTGTGCACGAAATAGAAACGGCTGTCCTGAGGGATGCCCTGCCACAGCGGGTGCGCGACGGTCTGCCGCACTTCGTTCCAGCCCATGTGCGGCACCTTGAGCCGCGCGCCCTGCGCGTCAACCATCTTTGCCGCCGGAAACCGCCGCACCCGTCCGCGCAGCAGGCCCAGTCCCGGCGTATCGCCCTCCTCGCTCCTGTCGAACAGCATCTGCAGTCCGATGCAGATGCCGAGAAAGGGCTTCACGCGCGCTGCTGCGAGCACTGCTTCCCGCAAACCCCGCGCGTCCATCTCGCGCACGCAGTCCGGCATCGCGCCCTGGCCCGGGAACACCACGCGCGCAGCGCGCGCCACCGTGCTCGCGTCGCTGGTCACCGTGACCTTGAGCTGCGGCGCGACGTGCTCGATCGCTTTCGCCACCGAATGCAGGTTGCCCATGCCGTAATCGATGACAGCAACGTCGGTCATGACTTCGTCTGTTCCACGTTCCAGGTTCCAAGTTCCAAGTTCCAAGTTCCACGTTCACTGTTCCATGTCTTGCGCCAAAGCCTCGGACTTTGAACCTTGAACCTTGAACTTGGAACCTGGAACAGGCACCCGCTTTAGAGGGTGCCCTTGGTTGAAGGCACGCCCTTCACCCGCGGGTCGGGCTCGACCGCCATGCGCAGCGCGCGCGCGAACGCCTTGAAAGCCGTCTCGGACTGGTGATGCGCGTTGGTGCCCTTCAAGTTGTCCACGTGCAGCGTCACCTGCGAGTGATTGACGAAACCCTGGAAGAACTCGTGCACCAGGTCCACGTCGAATTCGCCGATGCGCGCGCGCGTGAATTCAATGTGGTACTCGAGCCCCGGCCGCCCCGAGAGATCCACGACCACCCGCGACAGCGCCTCGTCGAGCGGCACGTAGGCGTGGCCGTAGCGGCGCACGCCCTTCTTGTCGCCCGCTGCCTTGGCAAACGCCTGGCCGAGGGTGATGCCGATGTCCTCGACGGTGTGGTGCGCGTCGATGTGCAGGTCGCCCTTGGCGGAAACCTCCAGGTCGAACGCGCCGTGGTGTGCAACCAGCTCCAGCATGTGGTCGAGAAACGCCACGCCGGTTGCGATCTTCGCCCGCCCCTTGCCGTCGAGGTTGAGCTTGACGCCGATCCTGGTTTCCTTGGTATTGCGGGTGACTTCGGCTTTACGCATGGCCGTGCTTACACCGCTACCGGTGCAATGGGCGCAGGTTGAACTGGGAGGGGAGAATCAAGCGTTGAGGGTCTGGGTCAATGCAGTGAGGAAAGCGGCGTTCTCGTCCGGCGTGCCGACCGTCACCCGCAGGCAATCCGCGAGCAGGGGGTGAGAACCATGGAGGCTCTTGATCAAGACTCCGCGTCTTTTCAATCCGTCGAAAACGCGCTCCGCCTGGTTGATCCTGAACAATATAAAGTTGGCGTCACTCGGGTACGCCGTCACGCCCGGCAAATTCCGCAACTGCTGCAACAGGCGATTACGCTCTAGCTTGATGGCGCCGGCCTGTTCTGTCAACACGTCTGCGTGCTGCAGTACTTCGCGCGCGACAATCTGCGTGAGCGTACCGACATTATAGGGCAATCGCAGCTTGTCGATCTGCGCCAGCCAGCGCTCCGCGCCGGCCAGCACGCCGAGCCGGATGCCGGCGAGACCGAGCTTGGACAGGGTGCGCATGACCAGCAAGTTGGGATGGCGGGCAAGGCGCGGCAGGAAACTCAGCTCCGCGAACGCGTGATAGGCCTCGTCGACCACCACCAGGCCGGGGGCAGCCTCGATGACGCGCTCGATCAGGCTGGCGTCGAAAAGGTTGCCGGTCGGGTTGTTGGGATAGGCGATGAAGACTGCGGCCGGCCGCTCCCGTTCGACTGCCGCCAGCACCCGCTCGATATCGAGCGAGAAATCATCGTGCAGATCCACGCCGACGTAGCGCGCGCCGGCGAAGGTCGCGATCAGGCGGAACATGACGAAGGACGGCTCCACGCCAAGCACGACCGCTCCCGGCCTGGCCACCGCCATGATCAGCATCTGGATCAGCTCGTCGGAACCGTTGCCCAGCAGCAACTCCATGCCGTCCGGTATTGCCAGCGCCTGCCGCAGCCGGGCCTTGAGCCCGGACGCGGCGGGATCGGGATAACGGTTGAGCGCCGCCTCCTCGATGAGCCGCGCCAGCCGCCCGCGCAACGCCGGCGGCAGCCGGTACGGATTTTCCATGGCGTCGAGCTTCACCATGCCCGAGCTGTCGGGCACGTGATACGCCGTCAGCGTGCGGACCTCGTTGCGGATGATTTCTTCAGGTGTTTTCGGCATGTTCTAAAGCGAAGACACGAAGGACACGAAGGACACGAAGGGATAATCAAACAAAACCCGTTCGATTCGTCTTTCCTTTGTGTCCTTCGTGTCCTTCGTGTCTAGGCTTTTTCGGTTTTCATCCGGTATTCGGCCGACAGCGCGTGCGCCATCAGCCCCTCGCCGCGCGCGAGCTCGGCGGCGAGCTTGCCGAGCTTCGCCGCCGCCTGGCGCGGGATGCGGATCACGCTCGAGCGCTTCTGGAAATCGTAGACGCCGAGCGGCGAGGAAAAGCGCGCGGTGCGCGAAGTCGGCAGCACGTGGTTCGGCCCGGCGCAGTAGTCCCCGAGCGCCTCCGAGCTTTCACGGCCGAGAAAGATCGCCCCCGCGTGCCGGATCCTGGGCAGCAGCGCATCGGGCTTCGCTACCGAGAGCTCCAGGTGCTCGGGAGCGATACGGTTGACGATCTCGCAGGCTTCGGCGAGGCTGCGCACCCGGATCAGCGCGCCACGCTTCGATAGCGCAGCAGCGATCACCTCGCGCCGCGGCAATCCGGCAAGCTGGCGCGTCATGCTGGCGGCGACGGCCTCGACAAATCCGGCGTTCGGCGTGATCAGGATCGCCTGCGCCAGTTCGTCGTGCTCCGCCTGCGCAAAGAGATCCATCGCCACCCAGTCGGCGTTCGTCTTGCCGTCGCACACCACCACCACCTCCGACGGCCCCGCCACCATGTCGATGCCGACCACGCCGAACACGCGCCGCTTGGCGGCAGCGACGTAGGCATTGCCCGGGCCGACGATCTTGTCCACCGCGGGGACCGTGGCCGTGCCGTAAGCGAGCGCCGCCACCGCCTGCGCGCCGCCGATCGTGAAGACGCGGTCCACGCCGCAGATCGCCGCCGCCGCCAGCACCAGGTCGTTGCGTTCGCCGCCCGGCGCCGGCACCACCATGATGATCTCGCGCACCCCGGCGACCTTTGCCGGCACCGAGTTCATGATCACCGACGACGGGTACGCCGCCTTGCCGCCGGGCACGTAGATGCCGACGCGGTCGAGTGCGGTCACGCGCTGGCCAAGTTCGGCGCCGATAGCATCGCGGTAGCGCCAGGAGGGGGCGATCTGCTTCCGGTGGTACGCGCGCACCCGCTTCGCCGCAGCTTCGAGGGCGGAACGGGCCGCTTTCGGGATGCGCTTTGCCGCCTCTCCGAGGTCGCCCCGCGGCACTTCGAGCGCGGCGACCGAGGCTGCCTCGAAACGGTCGAAACGCCGCGTGTACTCGAGCAGCGCGGCGTCGCCGCGCTTTTTCACATCGGCGAGTATCGCCGCGACCGTGGCCTCGACCCGGGGATCCTGCGCGGATTCGAACGCGAGCAGTTCCGCAAGCCGCGCTTCGAAGTCGGGCTCTCTGGTGTCGAGGCGGCGGACCTGGATCATCGCGCCGCCCGTGCGAAAGCGTCGAGCACGGGCTGGATCGCGGCGCGCTTCAGCTTCAGCGCCGCCTGGTTGACGATCAGCCGCGCGCTCAACCGCGCGATCTCCTCGACCACCTTTAAGTTGTTGGCCTTCAGCGTCTTGCCCGTGCTCACCAGGTCCACGATGGCATCCGCCAGCCCCGTCAGCGGCGCCAGCTCCATCGAGCCGTAGAGCTTGATGAGATCGACGTGCACGCCCTTGGCGGCGAAGTGCTCGCGCGCCGTCTGCACGTACTTGGTGGCGACCTTGAGGCGCGCGCCCTGCCGCACTGCGCGCCGGTAGTCGAAGCCCGCCTGCGCTGCCACCACCATGCGGCAACGCGCGATCTTGAGGTCGAGCGGCTGGTAGAGCCCCTGCCCGCCGTGCTCGTCGAGCACGTCCTTGCCGGCGACGCCGAGGTCGGCCGCCCCATACTGCACGTAGGTCGGCACGTCGGTCGCGCGCACGATGATGAGACGCACGTCGGTGCGGTTGGTGCGCAGGATCAGCTTGCGCGACTTTTCCGGGTCGTCGCGCGCGACGATGCCCGCCGCCTTCAGCAGCGGCGCCGTTTCGTCGAATATGCGGCCCTTGGACAGGGCGATCGTGATCACGCCGGCAACCCGAATGATTCAATAAAAACAGGATTTTACAGCAAAACCCCGAATTAGCCGCCAAGGCGCCATGACGCCAAGGAAACCAGAGAGAAGGTCGAGAATGAGATCAAAAACCCGAAACCAACTGAACTAGCAAGCCGCCGGGAAAACAAATTACCGGCGCTTTCCCTTATTCGCTTCACCCTCCGGTCCGGGTGGCCTGATTGTTGTTGTTGCTCTTCTTGGCGTCTTGGCGGTTCAACTATTGTTCTTGTTTTTCTTGGCGCCTTGGCGTCTTGGCGGCTAATTTTCGCTAGCGGACGCGCTTGATCCGGGCGCCCAGGCGCGAGAGCTTCTCCTCGATCCGCTCGTAGCCGCGGTCGAGGTGATAGACGCGGTCCACCGTGGTGGTGCCGCGCGCGATCAGCCCTGCCAGCACCAGGCTCGCTGAGGCGCGCAGGTCCGTCGCCATCACGGTCGCGCCGTCGAGATGCGCCACGCCCTTGACCACCGCGGTGTTGCCCTCCACCTCGATGTCCGCGCCGAGCCGCTTTAGTTCCTGCACGTGCATGAAGCGGTTCTCGAAGATGGTCTCGGTAACCAGCGCGGTGCCGCGCGCGACGCTGTTCAAAGCCATGAACTGCGCCTGCATGTCGGTGGGAAACGCGGGGTACGGCGACGTGCGCACGTTGACTGCGTTCAATGCACCGCTGGTTTTCAACGCAATCCAGTCCCGGCCGGTTTCGATGACCGCGCCCGCCTCGCGCAGTTTCTCCAGCACCGAGTCCAGGATGTCCGGCCGCGCGCCGGTGAGCCGTATGCTGCCGCCGGTCGCAGCGGCGGCGGCGAGGAAAGTGCCGGTCTCGATGCGGTCCGGCATGACGTGGTGGCGCGCGCCGTGCAAGCGCTCCACGCCCTCGATCGTGATCGCGTCGCTGCCCGCGCCCCGCACGCGCGCGCCCATGGCATTGAGGCAATCGGCCAGGTCCACCACTTCCGGCTCGCGCGCGGCATTCTCGATCCGCGTCGTGCCAGCGGCCAGCGTGGCGGCCATCATGAGGTTCTCGGTGCCGGTGACGGTGACCAGGTCCATGCAGATATGAGCGCCACGGAGGCGCTTGGCGCGCACCGAGATATAGCCGTGCTCGATCGAGACCTCCGCGCCCATCGCCTGCAGCCCTTTGAGGTGCTGGTCCACCGGCCGCAAGCCGATGGCGCAACCGCCGGGCAGCGATACCCGCGCTTCGCCGCAGCGCGCGACGAGCGGGCCCAGCACCAGCACCGAAGCACGCATCGTTCTTACCAGCTCGTAGGACGCGACAGGGTCCGTGATGCGCGAGGCCGCGAGCTCGACACCCAGCTTCTCGTCCATCGACACCGCCACCCCCATCTGCGCCAGCAGATTTAGCATGGTGGTCACGTCCCGCAGGTGCGGCACGTTGGAAACGGTCAGCGGCTCGGTGGTGAGCAGCGCGGCGGTGAGGATCGGCAGCGTCGCGTTCTTGGCGCCGGAAACGCTGATCTCGCCGGTAAGCGGCACGCCGCCTTCGATGACGAGCTTATCCATGCCGCGCGCCTAGGAGATCAAGGAAAACAAACCCCATTAGCCACGGAAACACACGGACGCACACGGAAGTTTGAAACCAATGAGAGGCATGCGGAATCATCTCAGCTTTATCGTTTTTTTGGGGTTAAATTCCGTGTGTTTCCGTGTGATTCCGTGGCCAATGTCTACTCACGCCTGCGAAGCCCAGTCTTCAGGGGTGAAGGTCTGCATCGACAGCGCGTGGATCTCGGCCCGCATGCGGTCGCCGAGCGCCGCGTACACCAACTGGTGCCGCTGCACGCGCGACTTGCCGCTGAAGGCCGGGCTCACGATCACCGCCTCGAAATGCTGCCCGTCGCCCCGCACTTCCACGTGCTCGCAGACAAGGCCGTCCTGGATCCAGTTCTTGATTTGGTCGGGATTGATCATGATGGTCTAAGGTTTGGTTTGCCCGGCGGACCGGGAAGTCGAATCACGAATCACGAATCACGCTTCTCGCTCTCAGCGCCTGAGCTTATACCCCGTGCGGAGCAACCACAGGGTAAAGAATGATAAGGCGAAAAAACTCGATCCGACCAGCGCCAGGGAGAGCCACGGCGAGACATCGCTTACGCCGAAGAAGCCGTAGCGGAAGCCGTCCACCATATAGAAGATCGGGTTGAGGTGCGACAGCCACTGCCACAGCGGCGGCAGCGAATAGATGGAGTAGAACACGCCGGAGAGAAAGGTGAGCGGCAGGATGATGAAGTTCTGGAACGCCGAGAGCTCGTCCACCTTGTCGGAATAGATGCCGGCGATGATGCCGAGCACGCCCAGCACGCCGCTGCTGGCGGCCGCGAAGGCGATCGCCCACAATGGGTGCTCGTAGCGCAGATCCACAAACCACACCGTAGCGGCGAACACGCCTGCCCCCACCACCAGCCCGCGCGCGACGGCGGCCAGCAGGTACGCGCCGAAGAATTCCTGGTACGAAAGCGGCGGCAGCAGCACGAACACGATGTTGCCGGTCATCTTCGACTGCATCAGGGACGACGAGCTGTTGGCGAACGCGTTCTGCAGCACCGACATCATCGCCAGGCCCGGCACCAGAAATGCCGCGTAATCCACGCCAGGAAAAATCTCGACCTGCCCGCGCAGCGTATGAGCGAACACCAGCAGGAACAGCAGCGCGGTCAGCACCGGCGCGAGTATGGTCTGCACGCTGACCTTCCAGAAGCGCAGCCATTCCTTGTGAAACAGGGTGTAGAAGCCATGCAAT
Organism: uncultured Streptomycetaceae bacterium; assembly: GCA_964498105.1. Classification (GTDB taxonomy): domain Bacteria; phylum Pseudomonadota; class Gammaproteobacteria; order Burkholderiales; family SG8-41; genus SG8-41. Next base: position 17,596 of record CAZCGD010000589.1, on the reverse strand, counting down.
GGCTCGTAGCGCCGCGGGGTCATCTTGGCGCGCTTGGGATGGGGGAAAGGGGAATGGGGAAGGGAACAAGCGCTCCCTCTCCACCGTCACCGGGGGAGAGGGTTGGGGTGAGGGGGATCCCCCTTCTCCCTTCTCCCTTCACGTTTTCCTCATGATCTGCACGAATATTTCTTCAAGATCCGGGTGCATGACCTCCAGCTCCTGGATACCGATGTGGTTCGCGCGCAGCTCGGCGACGACGCGCTCGACCTCAATGTAGTCGCGCAGCGCAAGGCGGTAGCCGCCCTCGCGCCGCAGCGCGACGAGCGGGACGAGTGAATCGGGCAGGCGGTCCGGCGTGAGCCGCAGTTCGAGGTAGCACCCCGAATGCCGGCGCAGCAGGTTCTGGGTGGTATCGAGCGCCACGACGCGCCCCTGCTTCAACATGGCGATGCGGCCGCACAGCGCTTCCGCCTCCTCCAGGTAATGGGTGGTGAGCACGATGGTATGGCCGTCCTGGTTGAGACTGCGGATGAACTTCCACAGCGCCTGCCGCAGCTCGACGTCCACGCCCGCGGTCGGCTCGTCGAGCACGATTACCGGCGGCTTGTGCACCAGCGCCTGCGCCACCATCACCCGCCGCTTCATGCCGCCGGACAGCGCGCGCATGTTGGTCTCCGCCCTGCCGGTGAGATCGAGATGGCGCATCACCTCCTCGATCCAGTCGCGGTTGTCGCGCAAGCCGAAGTAGCCGGACTGAAAAGTGAGCGCCTCGCGCACCGTAAAGAACGGATCGAACACCAGCTCCTGCGGCACCACGCCGAGCGCCCGCCGCGCCTCGCGGTACGCGCCGACCACGTCGTGGCCCATCACGCGCGCAGCTCCGCTGGTGGCGCGCGTCAGGCCGGCGAGGATGTGGATAAGGGTGGTCTTGCCCGCGCCGTTCGGACCCAGCAGTCCAAAGAACTCGCCGCGCTCGATCGTCAGGCTCACCGCGTCGAGCGCCTGTATCCCGCCGTAGTTCTTGGAGGCGCGTTCAACCTGGATTGCCGGAACCATTCAATCATTCACAGCGCGATGGGTGTCGGGAAAATCCCCCCCGGCTTCGCCACCCCCCTTTGGCAAAGGGGGGTTAGGGGGGATTTTGACCGAGCTGCTCACGCGTCGCCGAGCAGCTCGGTTACGCCGTAGAGTTGGGCAAGACTCTTGAGATTGCCTGGCAGGTTGAGGTAGCGAACCGCGCGGCGGTTGCGGCCCGCCTCGCGCCGCCACTCCAGCAGCAGGCTGAGCGCGGACGAATCCACTTCGGTGACAGCGGCGAGATCGACCGTCACCTGCGGCGCGCTGAACAGCCCGTTGCCCTGGGCGAGCAACTCGACCACGTTGCCCACGGTGATCGGCCCCTCTACGGCGCAGCGGCCATCGTTGCAGGCGATCATTTCTTGTCCGCTGCGGCTTGCATGGAGGACAACTGCCGGTTCTTGTCGGCGAGCGTCTTGATCAGCCCGTCGATGCCGCCCTTGCGCACCTCGGTCTCGAAACTGCCGCGGTAGTTCTGCACCAGGCTCAACTCGGCGACCACCACGTCGTAGACCTTCCAGCCCGAGTCGAGCCGGTGCATCCGGTAGTCGACCGTGACGGGCCGGCCTCCCGGCTGCTGGATCTGCGACCGGACCACGACCTCCGTATCGGTGGGCTGATAGCGCAGCGGCCGGTACTCGATCACCTGATCTCGAAATGCAATAAACGTGGCGGCATAGGTCTGCACCAGCAGGCCCCGGAATTCGGCCACCAGCAGCTTCTGCTGCTCGGGGGCCGCCTCCCGCCAGTTCCTTCCCACCGCAAGCTGCGTCATGCGCGCGAAATCGAAGTGCGGCAGGACCTTCTTGTCGACCAGGTCCACCACTTTTTTCGTGTTGCCGGACTGGATGTCCTTGTCCGTGCGCAGCACCGCCAGCACATCATCCGTCACGCTCCTAGCCAGCGCGTCCGGCGCGGTCATCTCCGCCGCGCGCACCGGCGCAACCGCCGTGCAACCTATCGTCATCAAGACCAGCAGCGCGCTCTTCATCAATTGGTCTATCGTCACTTCGTCACCTCGCCACTCAACACTCAACACTCAACACTCAACACTTTTATTTAGAGCCGCCTTCCGCCGCCTTGCTGTAGAGGAACTGGCCGATCATCTTTTCCAGCACCACCGCGGATTGCGTCAGCTTGATCGTGTCGCCGTTCTTCAGCATGGCGCTGTCGCCGCCGGCTTCGAGGCCGACATACTGCTCGCCGAGCAGGCCCGAGGTCAGAATGGACACCGAGGTGTCCTGCGGGAACTGGTAGCGCTTGTCGATCTTCAGTACCACCCGCGCGACGTAGCGCTGGGTCTCGAAATCGATGGACTCTACCCGGCCTATGACCACGCCGGCGCCCTTCACGGGCGCGCGCACCTTGAGGCCGCCGATGTTATCGAAATCGGCCTTGACCGTGTACGTTTCGCCGCCGCTGTAGGTGGCGCTGGCGTTGCCCACCTTCAGCGCGAGCATGAACAGCGCCGCGAGGCCGGCGAAGACGAAGATACCGACCCATAGATGTATGGTTTTTTCCATGCGCTCAGACCCCTCTAAACATGAATGCAGTTAGCACGAAATCCAGCCCCAGTATGGCGAGCGACGAGGTGACGACCGTGCGGGTGGTGGCGCCCGACACGCCTTCCGCGGTGGGTGGCGCATCGTAACCTTCGAACAGGGCAATCACGGTCACGGCGATGCCGAACACCACGCTCTTGATGATGCCGTTGACGATGTCCCGCTCGAAATCCACGGCGCCCTGCATCTGCGACCAGAACGCGCCCGCGTCCACCCCGATCAGCACCACCGCGATCAGGTAGCCGCCGAAGACGCCGACCGCGCTGAATATCGCGGCGAGCAGCGGCATGGAGATCACGCCGCCCCAGAAGCGCGGCCCGATCACGCGCGCGATCGGGTCCACCGCCATCATCTCCATCGCCGAAATCTGCTCGGTCGCCTTCATCAACCCGATCTCCGCGGTCATCGCGGAGCCGGCACGACTCGCGAACAGCAGCGCGGCGACGACCGGCCCCAGCTCGCGCACCAGGGACAATGCGACCAGCGTGCCGACCGCCTCCGCCGAGCCGTACTTCTGCAGCGTCTCGTAGCCCTGCAGAGCGAGCACCATGCCGACGAACAGCCCCGAGACGACAATGATGATGAGCGACAGCACGCCGGCGGTATAGATCTCCTTGATCGTCAGCGTCGGGCGGCGAAAGCTCACCCCCGACCGCATCAGGATCATGAGGAAGAACGCACTGGCGTAGCCCAGCCGCCAGATGCCGTTGAACACCGCCCGGCCGATGCCGCGCACGTTGCTGAGGACGCGCTCAGGCATGCGCCGCCTCCAGACCGAGGTCCTTCGCATAGGGGGCGCCCGGCATATGGAACGGCAGCGGGCCGTCCATCTCGCCCCACACGAACTGGTGTACGAACGGCGCGTCCGACTGGCGGATCTCGTCCGGCGTGCCGTGCGCGACGATCGCCCCGTCCGCCACGAAATAGACGTAGTCGACAATCTCGAGCGTTTCCTGCACATCGTGCGTGACCACGATGGAGGTGGCGCCGAGCGCGTCGTTCAGGCGGCGGATCAGATTGCAGATCACGCCGAGCGAGATCGGGTCAAGGCCGGTGAACGGCTCGTCGTAGAGGATCAGCATCGGGTCGAGCGCGATCGCGCGGGCCAGCGCCACCCGGCGCGCCATGCCGCCCGAGAGCTCCGCCGGCATCAGGTGGTGCGCGCCGCGCAGCCCCACTGCGTGCAGTTTCATGAGCGCGAGGTCCTGGACCATGCCCTCCGGCAAATCGGTATGCTCGCGGATCTGAAACGCGACGTTCTCAAGAGCGGACAAGTCGGTGAACAACGCCCCGAACTGGTACAGCATGCCCATCTTGCGGCGCAGGGCGTAGAGCCCGGCGCGGTCGATCCGGTTCATCAGGCGGCCGGCAACCGTCACTTCGCCCTTGCGGGGCCGCAGCGCCCCCGCGATCAGGCGCAGCAACGTCGTCTTGCCGCAGCCGGAGAGTCCCATGATGCTCACGACCTTGCCGCGCGGCACCGTCATGCTGATCCCTTTCAGCACCGGGCGCAACCCGTAGGCAAAGCTGACGTCCTTGATTTCAACGAGGTTTTCCATCGGGGACGAGGGCGGGAAAGAGGTTGATTCTAACCACTTCATTGCAGCTCAACAATGACCGCTTGGACGCGGGCTCCGGATGACGAATTTAGCCATAGTAAAAATCGTCTTGCATAATGGCGGTATGAAGGTTTTCGTCACCGGTTCGAGCTCGCACCTTGCCGCAGCGCTGCTGCCGCGCCTGTGCGCCCACCCGGCGGTCGAGCATGTAACCGGTGTCGATCTTGACCCGCCCCGCTTTCAGCACAGCCGCTTCAGCGCGACGCAGCTCGACGTCCGCGACCCGCAGCTGGAGCGTCTGCTCGCCAGGCACGAGGCGCTGGTGCATCTCGCCTGCCGGCCTCGGCCGGGGAACGGCCCGGAGCAGGAAATGTTCGACATCAACGTCAACGGCGGCCACAAGGTGTTCCACGCCGCGCGGCGGGCGGGTGTCAGGCGGCTCATCCACCTGTCGAGTGCGGCAGTCTACGGTGGCGGCGTTCACCTCGGCGAAACAGCCGCGCTCAATCCCGCCCCGGGGCAGCTGCATGCGCACCACCAGGCACACCTGGAACGTCTGCTGGAGATCGAGTTCCCGGAGTGCGTCCGGCTGCGGCCCCACCTCGTGCTCGGCCCCCATGCCCGGCCGGCAATCAAAAGGCTGCTGCGCCTGCCGTGCTACGTCCGCCACCCCACGCCGTATCCGCTGCTGCAGTGCGTGCACGAGGACGACGTGGCGCAAGCGGTGCTGCTTGCGCTCGGCCGGGAGGCGCGGGGCGCGTTCAACCTGGCGGTTGAAGACAATTTCAGCTACCGCGATGCCGTGAGGAGCCGCCACCGCCTTGCAGTGGCGCTGCCGCCCGCCGCAGCGCGCGCCGGATTGAGCGCCGCCCGCCGCTGGCTCGGCTGGGACGACGAACTGGAATGGGCAGACGCCCTGAGCCGGACCCTGCTCGTCAATTGCCGGCACGCCGCGATCGATCTCGGTTGGCGCAGCACCCACAGCGCCGCGTCCGCGCTTGCCCAAACCTAAATTGGCCGCCAAGACGCCAAGGAAACCAAAACAAACAATAATAAAATCACAAAACAAAAATAAATAGAACCCGAAATGCAGCCGCTGACAATGACAATTCGTTAGATTTCTTTTTTGGTCTGATTTCAATATCCATTCTTGTTCTTCTTGGCGGCCTTGGCGTCTTGGCGGCTGATTTATACTTGATCTTCTTGATGGCCTTTTGGCGCCTTGGCGGCGTGTTTAATCGTCGTTTACTATGCACCACCTTTTCGGATAACTTACCCCGCATGAGCGACATCGCCCTGCGTTTTGCACAAGTCGAGAAGCGCTACGCCGGAGCACCCGCGTTGAGCGCGTTCTCGCTCGAAGTGCGGCGTGGCGAGTTCTTCGGGCTGGTCGGCGTCAACGGCGCGGGCAAGACTACGCTCATCAAGTGTCTGCTCGACTTCTGCGATGCCGACGCCGGCGCGATCGACATCTTCAGCGTTCCCCACAGCACCACCGCGGCGCGTGCCCGCCTCGCTTACCTGCCGGAGCGCTTCAGTCCGCCGTTCTACCTGACGGGGCGCGATTTTCTGCGCTACATGCTGAAGCTCTACCGCGCCCCTTACGACGACGGCGAAGTCGGGCGCGTTTTCGATGCGCTCGATCTGGAGCGGTCCGCGCTCGACCGGCCCGCGCGCACCTACTCGAAAGGCATGACGCAGAAGCTGGGGCTCAGCGCCTGCCTGCTGTCCGGCAAGGACCTCTACGTGCTGGACGAACCGACAGGCGGCCTCGATCCCAAGGCGCGGGCGCTGCTGAAAGGCCAGCTGGCGGCGCTCAAGCGCGCCGGGCGCACTGTGTTCTTCACCTCCCACGCGCTGGCGGACGTCGCAGAACTGTGCGACCGCATGGGCGTGCTGCACGCCGGGCAGCTGCGCTTCGCCGGCACGCCGCAGGAGTTCGCCGGGCGTTACGGCGCGCCCGACCTGGAACGGGCGTTCCTGACCTGCATAGCGGACTGATCCCACCCCCGGCAGGCCTGAAAAAGCATGCGCTACAATCACTATCAGGCCAGACGTGGTACGCTGGCCGGATACCTCGCGTTGCAGCGGGCGACCCAGGGCGCGAGCCGCGGCGCCCTTACCCTAGTTGCCGCTGAACGCTCGGGAGGGGGGTTTACCCAGTGTCGCAAGCAAAACCAGCCGAGGCCAAAAAGCCCGACCTGCTGATCGTTGACGACGATCCGCTGATCACGGACACGCTCAATTTCGTCCTGGGCCGGGATTTCGCCGTGTACGTGGCGGACTCCCGGACCCGCGTCAAGAGCCTGTTGCGCCAACTCGACAATCCGCCGCAGCTGGCGCTGATCGATCTCGGGCTGCCGCCTTCCCCGCACCGCCCCGACGAGGGGTTTCGCCTGATCAGCGAGTTGATCGCCTATTCCCCCGGCATCAAGATCGTGGTGCTGTCCGGGCAGAGCGATGAAGCCAACGCGCGCCATGCCCGCACTCTCGGCGCCATCGAGTTCGTTGCCAAGCCGTGCGAGCCGGAAAAGCTGAAATCGCTGCTGATGGGTGCGCTCGAGGTACGGGAGGCCGAGCTCGGTGCGGCCGCGGAGGGCGGCCTGCTGGGCAAGAACCTGCTCGTGGAAAAGCTGCGGCAGCAGATTTCGCAGTTCGCAAACGCCCCGTTCCCGGTCCTCATCGAGGGCGAATCCGGCAGCGGCAAAGAGCTGGTCGCCTCGGCGCTGCACAGCTTGAGCCAGCGCGCCGCGCGGCCGTCCTTCGCGCTCAACTGCGCCGCGATCTCGCCGACGCTGGTGGAACCGACGCTGTTCGGCTACGCCAAGGGCTCGTTCACCGGCGCCACCACCTCGCGCGCCGGCTACTTCGAGGACGCCAAGGACTCCACCCTGTTTCTCGATGAGATCGGGGAACTGCCGCTGGAACTGCAGGCGAAGCTGCTGCGCGTGCTGGAGAACGGCGAGTACCAGCGCGTCGGCGAAACCCAGAGCCGTGTGTCCAATGCGCGCGTGGTGGCCGCCACCAACCGCGACATGCGCCAGGAGATCCGCGCCGGCCGTTTCCGCGCCGATCTCTACCACCGGCTGTCGGTGTTCACGGTCAACGTGCCGCCGTTGCGCGATCTCGGCGAAGACAAGCGCATCCTGCTTGACCATTTCCGGGACTTCTACGCGCGCCAGGCGCGGGTAAACCCGTTCGAGTTCGATACGGCCGCGATGCGGGCGTGGCTCGAGTACAGCTTCCCCGGCAACGTGCGCGAACTGCGCAACATCGTGATCCGGCTCACCACCAAGCACGCCGGCCAGCAGGTCGGCGCGGAGCAGCTGCAGGCGGAACTCGACATGGAGAGTTTCGACATCGAGCTGCCGGGTCTGGCCGCGGGGCAGGACTTCAAGGCGGTGCTGGACGCGGCGCGCCGGCACCTTCAGCTGCACAAGAACTTTAGCCTCGACAACACGCTCGCCCAATGGGAGCGCGGCTACGTCGAGGCGGCGCTCATGATCACGCAGGGCAATCTGACCCAGGCCGCCAAGATGCTCGGCATCCACCGCACCACCCTCTACAGCAGGATGCAGAGCTACGGCAACCCGGCTGAAGCGGAAACAACACCGCGGCCGGCTGCAAAATAGGATGACCACTCGCCGCCCGTCCTGAGGCGCGACCGGGGGAACCTAGAGCGATGTACTACAGCCATTTCGGACTGAGCCAGGCGCCGTTCAAGATCACCCCGAACACCGAGTTCTTCTTCACTGGCGGCAATCGCGGGCCGATCCTCGAAGCGCTGATCTACGTCATCACCCACGGCGAGGGCATCATCAAGGTGACCGGCGAGGTCGGCAGCGGCAAGACCATGCTGTGCCACATGCTGCCGAAGCGGCTGCCGCCGCAAGTCGAGACCGCGTACATTGCCAACCCGAGCGTTTCGCCGGAGGAAATCCTGCACACCATCGCGATCGAGCTGCAGCTCGCGGTGGAACGGAGCGCGCCGCGCCTGGAAGTGATGCAGGCGCTCCACGACTTCCTGCTCACGCGTTACTCCGAGGGCAAGCGCGTGGTGTTGTTCGTCGAGGAATCCCAGAGCATGCCTCTCGCCACCCTGGAGGAAATCCGCCTGCTCTCGAACCTCGAGACGCGCAATGACAAGCTGCTGCAGATCGTGCTCTTCGGCCAACCCGAGCTCGACGACATCCTGCAGCAGCCCCACATCCGGCCGCTGCGCGAGCGGATCACGCACAGCTTCCGGCTCGACCCCCTGGTCCAGGGCGAGATTCGCGAATACCTGATGTTCCGCATGCGTGCGGCGGGCTACCGCGGGCCCGACCTGTTTTCGAACCCGGTGGTCGGTCGCGTAGCGCGCGCGTCCCGTGGACTCACGCGCCGCGTCAACCTGATCGCCGACAAGGCGCTGCTGGCGGCGTTCGCGGAGAACACGCACACCGTCAGGGCCAAACACGTGGAGGCGGCGATCCGCGACAGCGAATTCAGCCAGCGGCCCGCGGGCCGCGGCGAGCAGCGCTATCTGTGGGGTGCCGCGCTGGTCGCGATCGGAGCCGCACTCGGCATCACGGCTTACGCATTGTTGCAGGAGCCTGACCGGAAACCGGCCCGGGTGGCCGCCCCCGCAGGAACGGTACCCGGCAATCCGGACCCGGCCATCCCCGCCCCTCCTATTGCCCCTCCCCCAGCCGCGGTCGCAGCAACAGCCGCCCCCGCGTCACAGGCGGCGCCCCGGGCCACCACCGAGGCAGGCGCAAGGCCGGTAGCTGCCGCTATTGGCGCCCGCCCAGCGCTGCCGGCGGGACCACTCGACGCGCTCGAGGCCAGGCTTGCCGCCACCCGTGTATGGCTGGCGCAACAGGACCAGAATGCCTACAGCATCCAGGTATTTGGCACTAACGACCCTCAACAGCTCAATAAACACCTTAATGACATCGCCAAATCCATTGAAATAAATAAGCTTTATGTGTATCCTACCTCGGTAAAGGAGAAACCGTACTGGACCGTGCTATACGGCAGTTTCAGCGATCGCTACACCGCACAGGAAGGGCTCGAAAGATTGCCGCAGGCGCTTATGGCAAACCAGCCGCTTCTGCGTACGGTGCAGGGCATACGCGACGAGGTCAGGCGGCAGCAGCCATCGTCCTGATCGCCTGCCACAGTGCTGGTTCGTGACCATTTGCGAAGCGTGACCCAGGGAGTAGCGATGAGTGCGACTGCGGAGCCGAATCGTGGGGGGTCTGGAGTAGGTGTTGCGCCGCGCGCAGTCTTGACGCTGGCGTTCGCCATTGCGGTTACCGTGGCCGGCTGCGCGAATATCAAGCCGTACATCCCACCCTCGGAAGGCCACATCACCGCGCCGCAGGTGAAAAGCGAGCCGGACAAGGCCATTCCCCCGCCCGCCAGGGTGAGCGAGTTCCTGCCCCCGCCCAAGCCGGCGGTGAAGCCGCAGACTTACAGCGTTGTGGTCAATGAAGTGCCGGCCAAGGACCTGCTGCAGGCGCTGGCGCGCGACACCAGGCAGAACATCGACATCCACTCCGGGCTGTCCGGCCTGGTGAGTCTGAACGCGATCAACGAGACGCTGCCGGCGATCCTCGATCGGGTCAGCAAGCAGATCAACATGCGCTATCGCCTCGAAGGCAATACCATCATCGTGTCGCCCGACACCCCGTTCGTGAAGACCTACCGCATCAACTACGTGAACATGATGCGCGAGACCAGTTCGACCATCGGCGTCTCGGGCGAACTCTCCGTCAGCGGCGGCGGCGCGGGCGGTGCTGGTTCGACGAGCGGCTCCAGCACCGTGGTTCGCACCACCTCGAAGAACGATTTCTGGGACCAGTTGCGCGACAACATCCGTTCCATCCTCAACTCCACCCGTTTGCAGAGCCTGACCGCCGAGGGCAAGGCCGAGCGGCTGGCGCTGGTCAAGCAGGAACAGGAGCTGCGGGTCAAGCAGATGGAGGCGGCGAGCCGCGCCGGACAGGGCGCGCCGACGCTGGCGAGCTCGGTGATATCGGCGCCCGGCACCAGCCAGCAGCAGGTCTCGCTGCTCCCTGACGACGTGGTGGTGAACTCCGTTTCCGGCACGATGACCCTGAATGCGACCGAAAAACAGCACCAGCTGGTGCAGCAACATATCGACAGCATCATCGGCGCCATGCAGCGCCAGGTGTTGATCGAGGCCACCATCGTCGAAGTGGTGCTGTCCGAGAAGTATCAGGGGGGCGTCAACTGGAGCAGGCTGCCGATTACAGGCGGTCCCACTCTCGTTCAAAGTATGCTGGGCGGCTTCAACACCGCCCCAACCGGCGGAAACTCTTTCCAGGTCGGATACGTCAACCCAACGAGCTCTGTTGGCAACATCAGCGCGACCGTGCAACTTCTGCAGGAGTTTGGCGATACGCGGGTGCTGTCGAGCCCCAAGCTGATGGCGCTCAACAACCAGACCGCGCTGCTCAAGGTGGTGGACAACGTCGTTTACTTCGAAGTCAGTTCATCGACCTCCCAGGGGGTGCAAGGAAGCACCTTGCAATCCTTTACGACCACGGCGAAGACGGTCGCGGTCGGCGTCGTGATGAGCGTAACGCCGCAGATCAATGAGGACGGCCGGGTCTCGTTGACTGTGCGGCCGACGGTGACGCGCCTGAATCCGCAAACGCCATTCGTGAACGACCCCAATCCCGCGCTGGCTAATCCATGCGGTCCGGTGCCCCTTGGCACCTGCTCCCTCCCGGCGATCGTAAACCAGGTGCCGCAAGTCCAGGTGCGGGAAATGGAGTCCGTGTTGCAGGTTGGCAGCGGCCAGATAGTGGTCTTGGGCGGACTGATGCAGGACGGCACGCAGCGGAACCGCCAGCAGATTCCAGGGGCCGACGAGCTTTCGGCGGCGGGCGAGCTGTTGCGCTTTCGTACCGAGTCCGTAGTCAAGACCGAGCTGATGATCTTCCTGCGCCCGATCGTCGTCGCCAATCCGTCCCTCGAGAGCGACGAACTCAGGTTCTTCCAGCGCTTCCTGCCCAAACCCGAGCCGCAACCGCAACCCGAGAAGACCGGCGCCGCTCAATGAGCCTGTTGATGAAGGCCTTGGAAAAGGCCGCCAAGGACCGGGTGGAGACGCTCGCTGAGCCGGTAGCGGCCTCGCCCAACAGCGAACTTGCGCTCGAACCCCTGGCCGCCGAACCGTCTGGCGCGCCGAGGCCGGAGGCTCCATCGCGTCCGGCCGCCGCGCCGGCCAGTGCTACTTACACCGCTCCCTCGACAGAGCGCGCGCAGGCCGCCAGCGTGCCGCAGGCAGCTGCTCCGCGTCCGACCGCGGGCGGGGCCCTGGCGTATGCCCGCGCGCATCCGGTAATGTCGTTTGGAACGCTCGCCGGGGTGCTCGCCGTCGGTTTCGGCGTCTACGTCTATCTCCAGATGTTCCACCCGTCGCTGTTCGTCGCACAGCCGCCACTTGCTTCCCGGCCACTCGCAACAGTCGTGGTGCAGGCGCCGCCGGCCGCGGTAGTCCCCAGCCCGCCCTCTGCCGTCGAGGCGTTGCCTTCCGCGCCGCTGCTGAAGGGGTCTGCCGCCGCGGCGTCGGCCGCCGGTGCGCGTCCGGGCCAGCAGCCGGAGGCTGGTGCGGAGGCAACGCCCGGCAATGCCATCGTGGTGAGCAGGGGCAACGCCGAGCCGGTCATGAACCCGCTGCTGCCGCAGGCCTACGCCGCGTTGCAGGCGGGGCAACTCGACGACGCGCAGCGCGCCTACAGCCAGCTCGCCACCGCCGAGCCGGCCAGCGTCGATGCCTTGCTCGGCCTCGCCGCAGTGGCGGTCCAGCGCGGCGACAGCAGCGATGCGATCCGGCATTACCTGCAGATACTGGAACGCGACCCGCGCAACGCGCTGGCGCAAAGCGGGCTGATCGCGCTCCTCGGGCGCGCCGATCCGCTGGCGGCGGAATCGAAGCTGCGGCAACTGATCGCGCGCGAGCCGTCGGCCTATCTCTACTTCACGCTGGGCAACCTCTACGCCGACCAGTCGCAGTGGTCGGCCGCGCAGCAGTCCTACTTCCAGGCCCATCATCTCGACCCGTCCAATCCCGACTACGCTTACAACCTCGCCATCGGCCTCGAGCACGTCAGCCAGCGCAAGCAGGCGCTCGGATACTATCGGCGCGCCGTGGATCTGGCAGCCGCCAGGGGCCGCGCCAACTTCAATCTCCCGCAGGCCCAGGAGCGCATCGGCAAGCTCGCCGCGCAGGTAGAATAGCCGGCTCTCGTTCTCATGGCCGAACAAAGGAAGAAACTCCGCCTCGGCGAGTTGCTGGTGCAGCAGGGGCTGATCACCACCGATCAGCTCTCCATCGTGCTCGCCGAGCAGCGTCACAACAACATCCCCCTGGGACGCCTGCTGGTGCGGCTGGGCTTCGTCACGGAAAGCGCCATCCGCGACGTCATGGCGCGCACCATCGGCCAGGAGGCGATCGACCTGGCGCAGGTGGTGGCCGACCCGGAAGCGCTCAAGCTCGTCCCGCAGGACTTCGCGCGTCGCAACCGCGTGCTGCCGATCGCCTATGACCCCACGGAGCAGTTGCTCACCATCGCCACCACCGAGATCTTCAACGTGGTGGCCATGGACCAGTTGCGCGCGGTGCTGGGGTCGCAGATCGAGATCAAGACGCAGCTCGCGGCCGAAGCGCAACTCGAAGACCGTATCGACCAGTTCTACGGCTACGAGCTCTCGGTAGACGGCATTCTCAAGGAAATCGAGACCGGCGAGATCGACTACGAGAGCCTGCAGGCGGTGGGCGGCGGCGACGAATATACCCAGCCGATGGTGCGGCTGGTCAACGCGCTGCTGGTGGACGCGGTCAAGCGCGGCGCCTCCGACATTCATTTCGAGCCGGAGTACGCCTTCCTCCGCATCCGCTACCGCATCGACGGCGTGCTCGAGACGGTGCGCAGCCTGCACAAGACCTACATGCCCGGGATCACGGTGCGCGTGAAAGTCGTGAGCGCCATGAACATCGCCGAGACGCGCGCGCCGCAGGACGGCCGGCTGTCGCTGACGCTGAACGGCCGGCCGATCGATTTCCGCGTGTCGACGCTGCCTACGAACTACGGCGAGAACATCGTGCTGCGCGTGCTCGACCGCGAAAAATCCATCGTCAGCCTCGACCGCATGCGCCTGGCCAAGGACGCGCTCGACAAGATCCACCTGATGCTGGCGCGGCCGGAAGGCATCTTCATCGTCACCGGGCCCACCGGCAGCGGCAAGACGACGACGCTCTACTCGCTGCTGGCGCAGATCAACGACGAGACAGTCAACATCATGACGCTCGAGGACCCCGTTGAATACCCGGTGACGCTGATGCGGCAGACCTCGGTGGGTGAGGTCGCGCGCATGGATTTTGCGGATGGCATCCGCTCCATCATGCGCCAGGACCCGGACATCATCCTGGTGGGCGAGGTGCGCGACAAGGAAACGGCGGAAATGGCGTTCCGCGCCGCGATGACCGGCCACCAGGTGTTTACGACGCTGCATACCAATTCCGCGCTCGGCGCCTTTCCGCGGCTGCTCGACATCGGCATCCAGCCCGACATCATGGCGGGCAACATCATCGGCATCATCGCGCAGCGCCTGGTGCGCGTGCTGTGCAGCCACTGCAAGGAGGCCCACGCCCCGTCCAAGGAAGAGCGGCTGCTGCTCGGCCCGATGGGCGACAAAGTCTCCTACCTGCACCGCTCGGTGGGCTGCAAGCACTGCGACAACAAGGGCTTCAAGGGCCGTACCACGGTCATGGAACTGCTGGTCATGGACAGCGACTTGGACGAGCTCGTGGCGCGCCGCGCAACCACCAAGGAGCTGCGCACCGCGGCGCTGGCCAAGGGCTTTCGCTCGCTCGCCATGGAGGGGTTGCAGCGGGTGGCGGACGGCATCACCAGCCTGGCGGAGGTGGCGCGCGAGATCGACCTTACCGGGCGCCATGGCCACGGCTAGCGCCCGTTTCGAGTTCAAAGTTCAATGTTCCAGGTTCAAAGTTTGTGACCCGAAACCCTGGAACTTGAACCTGGAACCTTGAACCTGGAACACGCGTAAGCATGCTTTCCTACGAATACAAGGCGATAGACAAGACCGGCCGGCCGGCGCGCGGCAGCGTGGAGGCGGTCAACGAGGTGGACCTCGAACTGCGGCTGCGGCGGATGGGGCTCGACCTCATTACTTTCAAGCAGTTGGAGCGGCGCGCGACGTCCTTCACGGCCGCCGGCAAGATCTCGCGCCAGGACCTCATCAATTTCTGCTTCGACATGGAGCAGATGGTGCGCTCCGGCATTCCCATCATCGACGGCCTGCGCGACATGCGGGACACCCTGGAAAGCCAGCGCTTTCGCGAGGTGCTGACCGTGATGACGGAGGACATGGAGGGCGGCAAGGTGCTCTCGCAGTGCATGGGCGGCCACCCCGACGTCTTCGATAACGTTTTTGTGAGCTTGATCAGGGCGGGCGAGCAATCCGGGCAGCTGCCGGACGTTTTCATGAGCCTGGCGGACAATCTCAAGTGGCTGGACGAGATTATTTCCCAGACGCGCCGTCTGTTGATACTGCCGCTGATGACGTTTACCGTCGTAATCGGCGTGCTGGTCTTGCTGCTGATCTTCCTGGTGCCGCAGATCGCGCAGCTGTTCAAGACCATGGGTATGGCGCTCCCGCTGCAAACCAGGGTACTGCTCGCGGTGTCCGCGTTCATGACGGAATACTGGCCCGTGGTGTTCGGTTTGCCGGTAGTGGTGGTGGTAGCGGTGGTCGTGGCGATCCAGCGCAGCCCGCGTATAGCCTACCTGTGGGACTACGCAAAACTGCGCCTGCCGCTCGTCGGGCCGACGCTCCAGAAAATCATCCTGTCGCGCTTTGCCAATATCTTCGCGCTGCTGTACCGCTCCGGCGTCACCGTACTCGACTCGATCAAGACCTGCGAGGACGTCGTAGCCAACCGGGTGATCTCGGACGGCCTGGCGCGGGCCGGGCAGCAGATCGCCGGCGGGGAGAGCCTGACGGAGACCTTCCGGGATCTGGGCGTGTTCCCCCCGCTCGTCATCCGCATGCTGCGGGTGGGGGAGACCACGGGCGCGCTGGATACCGCGCTCCTGAACATCACGTACTTCTACAACCGCGACGTCAAGGAATCGGTGGACAAGGCGCAGAAGATGCTGGGACCGGTGATGACGGTGGTGCTGGGCGGTATCCTGGGCTTCGTGGTCTGGGCGGTGCTGGGTCCGGTGTATGATATTCTGGGTAAGATAAAGTTCTAAGCCCGTGAATCGTAAATGGTAAATGGTAAATCGTAATGGCGTCGCAATGCCGGGCGGGAAGCCCCATTTACCATTCACTATTCACCATTCACGGAATCTAGATGGCTGAAAAGATACTCATCGGCATCTCGACGCAGGGCGCGACGGTCGGCTACTGGCGCGGGCAGAAGATCGTCGAGTGCCGGGCCTTTGCCAGCGATGAAGCGGGCCAGGCCGGCTTCAAGGAGCACCTTGCCCAGTTCCCCACCGTGCCCGTGCACATCGTGGTGGACGCGGTCGAGGAGGATTACCGCTTCGAGACCCTGCCGCACGCGATCGGGAGCGACCGCGCGGACATGGTCAACCGCAAGTTGAAGCAGCACTACCGCAACACGCCCTACCTGTCCGCCTGGCTGCTGGGGCGCGACAGCGGCAAGCGGCGCGACGACCGCTACCTGTTCTCCGCGCTGACCAACCCCGAGCTGCTCGGGGACTGGCTGAAGGCGGTGGTCGCGCGCGAGCTGCCGGTTGCCGGCATCTATCTCATGCCGATGGTGACCGCGGGGCTGCTGGACAAGCTCAACGTCAAGGCGGCCAACCTCCTGGTGGTGGCGCAGCACGCCGGCGGGCTGCGGCTTACGTTCTTCCGCGACCGCCAGTTCCGGCTCTCCCGGCTGACGCGCGGAGACAGCGGCAAGGCAGAGAGCAACACCCGCTATTTCACCGACGAAATTTCCAATACCCGGCTCTACCTCCACGCGCTGCGCACCATGACGCTCGACGAGCAGCTCACGGTGGCGCTGATCGACCGCGGCGACGCGCTGCAGGAGGCGGCGGCCGGCATTGCGCGCGACAACCCGAGTCTTGAGTGCGTGCGCTTCGGCCGCCGCGACCTGGCCGGCCGCCTCGGCCTCGACGAGGCACTGCTCGAAGCCTCGCCGTACGCGATCTACCTGCACCTGCTCGGCCTCAATGAACCGCACAGCAACCTCGCGCCGGCCACCGTGACGGTGGGCTACAAACGCTACCAGGCGCGGCGCGGCATCTACGCCGGCTGTGCCGCGCTCGCCGCCGCAGTAGCCATCTGGAGCGGCACCAACCTCTACTACGCCTGGATGCTGCGCGGGGACACCGAGGACGCGGGGCGCCGGACGGCACAGCTGTCCTCCGAGTATCTCGAGGTCACGCGCCAGTTCCCGCGGGCCCCGACCACCGCCGAGAACCTGAAGAAAGCGGTCGAGATCGGCCAGAAACTGCGGGAGACCACCCATAGCCCGCAGAAAATGATGGCGCTCGTAGGCCGGGCGCTGGAGGCAAGCCCTGCCATCATCGTGCGGGAATTCGGGTGGAAATACGGCACGACGGAAATTTCGACCGACGGCACCCGCGCCCCCGCCACCAGCGCGGCGCCGGTGGCGGCCGCGAGCACGGGGCCGGGGTCCGCGCGCAAGGAAAGCGCGCTGATCGAAGGCGAGGTCCGGCCGTTCCGCGGCGACTACCGCAGCGCAATCGCCGCCATCAACGGTTTTGCCAGCCGCCTCGCCGCGCAGCCGGAGGTGGCCGAAGTGCAGGTGGTCAAGCTTCCGCTCAACGTCAATCCCGCGCTGTCCCTGTCCGGCAACACGCTCGACAACCCCGAGCAGAGCGGCAATACCGCCGACTTCAAGCTGCTGCTGGTGTTCAAGCCCGGCGTATGAACCAGTCCGATCTCCAGGCGCTGAGAACTCCGCTGCTCGCGATGCTGGCGGTGCTGGTAGCCGGCGCCCTCGCCATCTACTACACGGACAAGCTGATGGCGGCGACACGCCAGCAACTCGTGCAGCAGCAGGCCCAGCTCAAGCAGGCGCAGGTACGTCTCCAGAAGTCGGGCGACGAGAAGGACATCATCGTGCGCTATCTCGACCGCTATCTCCAGCTGGAGGCTAGCGGGTTCATCGGCGAGGAACAGCGCATCAACTGGCTTGACGGGTTGCGCCTCGCCAATCAGCAGGCGGACCTGTTCGGGGTGGACTACCAGATCGGCTCGCAAAAGCCCTATCCCTTCGCGGCCGAGTTCAACCCGGGGCAACTCGCGCTCAACCAGTCGCAGATGCAGCTCCGATTCCGCCTGCTGCACGAAGGCGACCTGACGCGCTTCTTCAAT
>CAZCGD010000588.1:0-8122 GCA_964498105.1 uncultured Streptomycetaceae bacterium | reverse complement strand
ACCTGCTGCCCAAAGCGTTCGCCATGAACAAGCCGGTCGTGCTCGACTGCATCAGCGACGAACAAGCGCTCGCGCCGACCGCGTGGCTGCCCGACGGCGGCAAGCACGCCTACTAGGAGGACGTGCAGAAAGAAAAAAGCTCTGCCGCCAAGGACGCCAAGGACGCGGAGGAAAAGTACAGCCTTACCGCCAAGAATTCATTTATCTTCTTCTTCGAGGTAGAGATTTTTTCTTCCTTTGCGTCCTCCGCGGCGAGGCTTTACGGTGCTTCGTCACCGCATGGCTAGGGCGACTTCGACAGCATGCCAAGGCTTTCGAAGTGTAAGTACAGCTCGCGGCAGGCCCAGGCATCGGTGGCGGCGTAGTTGATCTGCGCTGGCGACAGTTGCGGTGCGGCCCAGTTCGAAGTGCGGTTGCCCTTGGGAATCCGGAAGCGGAGCAGCAGCCCCGCGAGGTTGCGCACGCCGGTCTGGCCGAGGTGGTTGCGGCGCGCAACAATCCCGAGGTCCAGCACGTTGCGCACGGTGAAGGGGAACACCTGCTGCAGCTGGCGCAGGTCGTAATCCAGCGCGACGCCGGCCTTGACGATGCGCGTCTCCGCCAGCAACTCGTGCAATATCGGGATCACCTCCATGCGGCGGAGCTGGAACAGGTAGACGGTGCGCGCCGTGGCCGCCTGCACCAGGCAGGGGAGGTGGACCTCGCCTTTCCTGAAGGAGGGGCGCGTCTCCGTGTCGAAGCCGACGACTTTTTCCCGCCGGAAGTCCGCCCGTGCCCGCTCCACCTCCTGCGACGTCGCCACCAGGCACACCTCGCCTTCGTAGCGGCGGATCGGCAGGTCGGCGAGTTGTTCCTTGGAAATCATTTCATCTGACGAGCGGGATGGGCGATGGTGCTCAACCAAAGCATAGAACTTTTTCGCGAAGGCCGCTATTGTTGTCTTGGTCTTCCTTCGTGTCCTTCGTGTCCTTCGTGTCCTTTGTGTCGAGGCTTTTCGCTGCGCTCCACCCCGCTCAGGCCAGGCCGCGCGTCACGGCGATTTCGCTCATCACCGCCTCCGGCGTGTGGTGTCCCCTGGCTTCTGGCGTATCGACGCCCTGCAGCCAGGCGCCGAGCTCACGGCCGCGGGCGACGACGGCCCGGCTGAAGCTCTGCCTGAGGGACTCGTACTTCAACAGAGCGGCCGGAACGTCACTGTTCCCGCGCCCCAGGCAATCGGCAAGGGCCAGCGCGTCGCCCGCGCCCTTGGTGACGCCCATGCCCACGTGCGGGCGCGCGACGAAGGCGGCGTCGCCGAGAAGCGCGACGCGCCCGGACGCCATGCGCGGGGACTCGACGTCGTAGATCGGCTGGAAGAACGGCCGGCGCGCGAGGCGCACGATCTCGGCGATCTGCGGCGCGAGCAGTTCCTCCGCCGCGCGGCGCATTTCCGCCACGACTTCGGGGCGGATGAGCGGCGGCGGAATGGACATGCCATGGGGTTTGCCGGCGGCGTCGGTGCACAACCGCCGCAGCTCGCGCGCCTCGTCAGCCGGGCGATACCAGACGAAGTTGAGGCAGCGCTCACCGGGGCGCGTCGAGTTGGTGAAACCGGCGACGGGATAGCACAGCATCATCTCGCGCGGCGGCAGGCAGAAGGCGAGCTTGTCGGACAGGTCGCGATGCGCCGCCGGCGACACCGCGTTCTCGTCGGCGAGCCCGCGCCAGCCGACGTAGCCGGCGTAGAGCAGCTTCGCCTCCGGCGCGAGCTGCGCGCGCACGGCGGAGCGGATGCCGTCGGCGCCGACCAGCAGGTCGCCGCGCGCGGCGCTGCCGTTGGCGAAGCAGGCGGTGACGCCACTCGCGTCCTGGACGAGACTCTCGAACGAGTGCCCGAAGCGGTAACGCTCGTCGGGAAACGCCGCCTTCAGCAACTGGTAGAGGCGCCCCCAGGAGGTGAAGACCTGCTGCGACGCGAGCGTGGCGATCATGGTGCCGCTGCGGTCGAGAGTGCCGCGCAGCGGGATGTCCACGCCGTAGCTGTCGTCGAGCGGAACGCCGATGACCTTCAGCGCCCGGAACAATTCCGGATGGGAGATGATGCCGGCGCCGCGGCCGGCGAGCTCCTCGCTCGCCTGCTCGAAGACTTCGACGTCCCAGCCCTTACGGGCGAGCAGGTTGGCGGCGAGCAGCCCGCCGAGCGACCCGCCGATCACCAATGCGCGCATTGGAAAGTTCCGAGTTCGGAGTTCAAAGTTCCAAGTTCAATGTTCAAAGTCGAACATCCCGGCTCACAACCGGCTCCAACCTTGCTTGAACTTTAAACTTTAAACTTTAAACTTTAAACTTTGAACTTTGAACTTTGAACTTTGAACCTTGAACCTTGAACCCGGAACCGGATTTTCGTCACTTCGCCGCCGCTTCCGCCGCCGGGTAGTTGAGTTCGATGGTGACGCTGCTCGGGTCTTCGAAGAACACCTGGTGCAGGCCGAGCGAGGGGACGGTGCGTTCGCGATGGGGCATGCCGAGACGCTGCAGCCGCTCACGCATGTCGGCAAGTCCGGTGGCGGCGAACGCCATGTGGTCCACCGTGCCGGTGCCGTTCAACGTGCCGAGGTCGCGGTCGCCGAGGTACTCCTTCAGGCCCTCGGGGTTACTCAGATCCACGCCGATGATGTGCACCACGCCGTACGATTCCGGGTAGCGCGCGCCGTTGTAGAGCCACAGCCCGGGGAAATCGAATTGCGGGCGGAACCCGACCTCGAAGCCCATCACCTCGGTGTAGAAGCGGCGCGACGCCTCGACGTCCAGCGTGCGAATCGAGTAGTGGTCGAGTTTGCCGATGGGCATTTCGGTTACTCCTTTAGAAATGCGTGAATCGTGATTCGTGAGTCGTGACTCACAATTCAGTCGCCCTGGACGACTGAATTCTCGAGGGTGCCGATGCCGGAGATTTCGATGCGCACCTGGTCGCCGGGCTTGAGGAAAATGCCGCGCGGGCGTCCGACGCCGGAGGGCGTGCCGGTGGCGATCACGTCGCCCGGCAACAGCGTCATGCGGCGGCTCAGATATTCGATCAGTTCGGAGATATTGAAGATCAACTGGGAGACCAGCGTGTCCTGCATCTTCTCCTGGTTGACCCATAACTGGAGGCGGCACTGGTAGGGGTCGGCGATCTGGCCCGCCGGCACGATCCATGGCCCCATCGGCGCGGCGGTTTCGAAATTCTTGTGGCCGAACCAGTCGATGTTCCAGCGCGGCCAGTCGGGCCGGCGCGAGAGATCCCGCGCGGAGAGATCGTTCATGATGGTGTAACCCGCGACGTGCTTGATCGCGTCCGCGACCTTGATGTTGCGCCCGCGCTTGCCGATGACGACCGCGAATTCGCCTTCCCAATCCACCTTCTGTGAAACGCCGGGCAGCCGGATCTCGTCGCCCGGGCCGATCACGCAGTGCGGGCCGGACTTGAGGAACAGATAGGGCTGGGTTTTCGCCTTGTCCACTCCCGCCCCTTCCGCCGACATTTCCTCGGCGTGCGCCATATAGTTGGCGCCGGTGCAGTAGATCGCGGGCGGGTAGATGAGCGGCGCCAGCAGCTTCACCTCGGAGAGGCGGCGCGCATTCGCCGGCTTCGAACCGGCAAGCGCGTGCAGGGCGGGAAGCGCCTCGTCCCACGCGCCGAGCACCGCGAGCGTGGAGGCGGCCCACGCCGTGCCGGCGAGCGCTTCCTGCAAATCCACGACGCTGTCTTGACCTGCGAGTATCGCCGGCCGCGGCTCTCCCTTCGCGCCGGCATAGTTGAGCAGTTTGAAGTCAGCCACTGAAAACTCGTGAATGGTGAATCGTGAATGGTGAGTCGTGATTCGATCCGATTTTCGCCACTTCGTCACGGCGTCACTTCGTCACGCCTTTTCTTCTGGTGCGGGATGCGTATCATTGAACGAAACGGAAATCGCGTCAATCGACCTGTGCTAGCGTACCAGCATCGCAACCGCAACCAGGAAAGGCGGAGAAGGAAGAGTATGAAATTCCGGCAGCATCTGTTGGGATGGATCGCGCTGGCGCTATTCGCAGCGCCGGCATGGACGCAGCCCTATCCGGCCAGGCCGGTGCGGGTCATCGTGCCAAATGCGCCTACCGGCGTCGCCGACGTGGCCGCGCGTATCGTGGCGGCGAAGCTCGGCGAAGCGCTCGGGCAGCAGTTCGTCGTCGAGAACCGCGTGGGGGCGGGCAGCACGATCGGCACCGCAGCCGCGGTGAAAGCCGCGCCGGACGGCTACACGCTGCTGGTGGTGTTCGACAGTCACGCGAAGAATCCGCATCTCTTCAAAAATCTGGAGTACGACACGGTGGCCGATCTCGCGCCGGTCTCGCTGCTCGTGCGCGGCCCGCTTGTCCTCGTCGTGCATCCCGGCGTGCCGGTCAGGACGGTTAAGGATCTCGTGCAGCTGGCGAAGGCAAGGCCCGGGGCAATCAACTTCGCCTCGGTCGGGCCGGGATCGCCCGCGCGGCTGCTGATGGAATGGCTGAAGCTCGAAGCGCGCATCAACGTCACCAACGTGCCGTACAAAGCCGCGAGCATCGCGTTGACCGATCTCGTCGGCGGGCACGTGGACGCGATGTTCCCGACGGTCAGCAGCGCCGTGCCCCATCTAAAATCCGGCCGACTGCGGGCCGTCGCCGTGACTTCCGAGAAGCGCACGCCGGTGGTACCCGGTGCGCCAGCAATGAGCGAGACCTATCCGGGGTTCGTGGCGGAGTCGTGGGTCGGCGTGCTGGCGCCGGCGAAAACGCCGCCCGAAATCATCGCGCGGTTGAACGCCGAGACCATCAAGGTGCTGGGGCTGCCAGAAGTGAAAGCGCGGTTCGCGGAGCTGGGGTTGGAAACCGCCGCCGGCACGCCAGCCCAATTCGATCAGTGGATACGAGCCGAGCTCAACCGCTGGGGAAGGGTGATTCGCGAGCAGCGAATCACCCTTGAGTGACATTGAACCGCCAAGCACGCCAAGCACGCCAAGAAGAACATGAATTAAAGAAATAGGGGGCAGACCACGGTTTTCGGCGCTCAGAAAACCGTGGTCTGTTCCCTATTTCTTACATCATGAGCCGGCCGCCGTTCACGTCGAGCGTGACGCCGTTGATGTAGGACGCAGCATCCGAGGCGAGGAACAGCATGGCCTGGGCGTGGTCCTCGGGCTCGGCGAGGCGCCGCAACGGCACCAGCGACGCGATGCGCTCGATGTCCGCTTCCGTGCGCAGCGCCGCGACGCGCGGCGTGAGCGTGGTGATCGGCGCAATGGCGTTGGCGGTGATGCCGTCGGGCCCGAGCTCGTGGGCGAGATAGCGCGTCAGCTGGATCACCGCGGCCTTGGCCGACACGTAGGCGGGGGAGGAAGCCACCGTCACGGCGCGGCCGGAGATGGACGACACGTTGATGATGCGGCCGGCCTTCGATTTTTTCAGGTGCGGCAGCGCCGCGCGCGAGACCAGGAACACGCTGCGCAGGTTCAACGCAATGGTGTGGTCCCATTCGCCGGGCGCCATGTCCTGGACCGAAGACAGGCGGCCGTAGCCGCCGGCGCAATTGATGAGCACGTCGAGCCCGCCCAGTCCGGCGACAACGGCTGCGATGGCGCCATTCACTGATTTTTCATCGGTCACGTCAACGCGTATCGAGAGGGCGCTCGCCCCGCCGGCGGCGATGGCGTCGGCAACGCCTTTCATGCCCGCGTCGTCGATGTCGAGCAACGCGACGCGCGCGCCCTGTTGCGCGAAGGCGCGCGCCGTGACCGCGCCTATGCCCTGCGCGGCGCCAGTGACCGCGACGACGCGGCCCGCGAGTTCAGGATAACTAGCCATAGCTGGAACCCAAAAAAGAAATAGACAGGATTTACAAGATTAACAAAGGCAATAGACAGGATTAACAAGATTAACAAGATTCAACCGAAACAAATTCAAGAGTAAAAATAGACAGGATTTACAGGATTAGACCGAAACAAAATCAACAGCGGTAATTCCAAGTTTTAATCTCATTGGTGCTGTCGTTTCAAGTCTTGGTGTTGATGTAATCTTGTAAATCCTGTTAATCCTGTCCATTGTTTTTGATCTTGATTCAAGTTTTGTAAATCCTGTAAATCCTGTCTATTTTTTAGCCGGCGAGGCGCTGTGCGAGCCAGCCGGTGATGAGCTTCGTGATCTCGTCTTCCGGCATGCCGGGGGTGCGGCCCATGTGGCTGCCCTTGGGGTAGATGCGCGCCTCCTTGGGATTGCCGTGCTCCAGCAGCAGGTAGATGTCGTCCACCGGCGCCATGTCGTCGAGCTTGCCGTTGACGCCGAGCAGCGGCGCCGACGGCTGGTCGAGGAGCCCGCGGTCGAGCAGCGAGAAGCCGGGCGCGATCCTGAGAAATTCTTCGAGCGTCTTCACGCCAAGCGCCTGGCTGCGCGCCTCGAACATGCTGCCCGGCCCGAACAGGTAGCCGGACGCGCCGGTCGAGAACGCGGGGCGCAGCCACTTTTCCTGGAAGCCGCAATGGACGCTGCCGCCCTGGAACACCGAGGCCTTCAGCCGTTTCGCTTCGACGAACGCGAGCCGCGCCGCCCAGTAGGCGCCGAAGCTGCCGCCCCACACGCCGATGCGGTTGCCGTCGATGTCCTGGCGCTGCGACAGGTGGTCGATCCAGGCGCGATAGCCGTTCTCCGCGTCCGGGTCCGTGTACAACACCGGGCTCTCGCCGGTGCCGGGCATGTCCACCGTCAGCGTGGCGATGCCGAGCGCGTGCAGCATCCCGCTCGCGTGCACGCGGTCTTCCTTCCAGCCGTCCACGCCGCCCCAGTGCATCACCATCGCCGGTTTGGTCTTTCCCTTCGGCACCTGCAGGTAGCCGACGAGCTTCCCGTCCCTGAACGGCAGCTCGACCACCTCGAGCGGCACGTCGAAATAATTCGCTGCCTTGCGAAACACCCGCAGCGAATGCTGGTAGGCCTTTTTCTTTCCCGGAGTGCTGGCGCAGGGGTAGCGCCCCATGCGGCACAGCTCGAAAGCGTTGTGATAGGCCGCTCCGATCTGTTTCGCGTCGACCCTGTCCCGCGCCAGCTCGTCGCCGCGGACTTCGTAGGGCAGGCCGGCCTTGCACCATTCCTCCGCCCAGTGGTCGCGGTCCAGGCTCTTCAACGCCTGCACGACGACCCTGGCGTCCTCGAGCCGTACGTGGCCGAACGGGCTATGGTGCTTCTCGCTCCGCCGCAGGATCTCCTGCTTGATTTCGTCGAGGGTTTTTTCGCGGGCAGCGGTGTCCATTTGTTTCCTTCGGAATCAGCCTGTCGGATCCATCCGACAAACTCCTGGTGCATTCTTTAAGGAAACCCCATCTGCGTCAAGCGAGCGCAGAGTCCGGCATGTGATCGCCATGAATGTGTTAGATTCGGCCGATCCACAGCTATTGAAGGGGGAGTCGTGGCTGCAGCGAAAAGAGCGAAGGGGCCCCGGCGCGTGCTGGGCGTAGGGCCGGTGGCGGCCCGGCGGGTGCTGCTGAGCGGCATGCCGCGCGCGCTCGGCGTGCGCATCGTTTCCATCACGAAAAAGCGGGTCGTGGCCGAGATGAAGGTCAAACCCATGCACATCAACCGTTCCGGGCGCGTCAACGGTGGCGCGCTGATGGCGTTCGCCGACGTGATGGGCGCGGCCGGCACCGTCGCCAACCTTCCCGCCGGCTACCGCACCGGCACGCTCGAATCGAAAACCAATTTTTTCCGGGCGGGCGAGCGTCCTGTATTGCGGGCCGTGTCGGTGCCGCTGCACATCGGCCGCACCACCATGGTGTGGCAGACCACGATCCGTAACCCCGGCGGCGCGATCGCCGCCATCGTCACCCAGACCCAGATCGTGATCCCGGCGGCCCGCCCGAAGGATGAAGGATGAACGTGGAAGGATGAAGGATGACCCCACGCTTCGCGTCGGCCAGGAATATCCCGACCTATCGTTAGCTTGGTTCGGTTTCCGGCCGGACGTGAGTGAAGGGCCGGGACCAGGAGCTACGCGCGTAGCGGGGGATCATCCTTCCACGTTCATCCTTCATCCTTCCAGTTTCATCCTTCATCCTTCCACGTTCATCCTTCATCCTTCGGGCGGGCCGCCGGGATCACG
>CAZCGD010000587.1:0-3940 GCA_964498105.1 uncultured Streptomycetaceae bacterium | reverse complement strand
AGCCCACCGCTTCAAATCCCGGATAACCCGATTCCGCGATCGTCGGCACCTCGGGCAGGAACGGCGAGCGCTTTGCCGCGCCGATGCCCAGTCCCCGCAGCCGGCCCGACTTCCCGTGCGGCAGCACTGCAGGGATCGCATCGAACATCACCGGTATCTGCCCGGAGAACAGCTCGGCGTGCGCGGCGGGGCTGCCCTTGTACGGAATGTGGTTGAACCGGATGCCAGCCGCGGAGCTGAACATTTCCATGGTGAGATGGCTGGTCGAGCCGCTGCCGAGCGAGGCGTAGTTGATCTGCCCGGGCTTGCCTTTCGCCAGGGCGACGAGCTCCTTCACCGACCTGGCCGCGAACGAGGGGTTGGATACCAGCGTCTGCGGCGTCAGCGCGATGTTGGTGATCGGCGCGAAGTCCCTGACCGCGTCGTACGGGAGCTTCGCGTAGAGCGTGGGGTTGATGCCGAAGGCGCTCGAGACCGCCATGGTGAGCGTGTAGCCGTCGGGCGCGGCCTTGGCGCCCAGTTCGGTGCCGACCAGCCCGCCCGCGCCGGCACGGTTGTCCACTACCACCTGCTGGCCCCAGGTCTCGGTCAACTTGCCCCCGATCACGCGCGCCAGGATGTCGGTCGAAGTGCCGGGCGTGAACTGGGCAATGATACGGATCGGCCTATTAGGATACTGCGCGAACGCCGTTCCCGCAGCAAATGTCAGGAGCGCAATACCAGTCAAGAACGGCAGTGTTATCTTCATGCTATTTGTTCTTGAAGTTATCCGCGTTTATCTGCGGTTCCATTATCGAACTTCTTGGCGTTCTTGGCGCCTTGGCGGCTAATTTTTTCTTACCGTGCGGCGGCGAGCGTCCTTGCTTCCCGCGCCTTAATCGCCTCGTAGCGCCGGATCAGCCGCTCGGCGCGCACCACCACCGGGATGTCGATCATCTTGCCGTCGATCTGGAACGAGCCGCGGCCGGCCGCGGCCGCTTCCTGGTCCATCTGGATCACCTTGCGCGCGTAGGCCACCTCCTCCACGCTCGGGGTGTACTCCTCGTTCACGATCTTCACCTGTCCCGGATGGATGCAGCCGGCGCCGTCGAACCCGAAGCGGCGCGCGCGGCGCACCATCAGCCGGAACTTGTCCCAGTCGCTGAAGTCAGCCACCGTGCCGATGAACCCGAGCGGCATCACGCCGGCGGCGCGTGCGGCGATGATCATGCGCTGCTTGGGGTGCAGCAGCACGTCGCCGTCCGGCTGCGCGTTCATGTCGAGCGCGAAGTCCTCGCCGCCGATCAACATGCCCACGGTGCGCGGACTGGCGCGCGGGATCTCGTCGATGCGCGTGAAGGCGTCCGCGGTCTCGATCATGACGAGGAACTTGGTGTGGCCGGCCGTCATGCCGCGCTTCGTCTCCAGCTCGGTGACAAGTTGGTCGAGCAGCCTCACGTGCGAGGCGCTGTCGGCCTTGGTGATGGCGATGCCATCCACGTCCGGGCAGATGCTGTGCTCGATGTCGCGCACCGCGAGCGCGAGCGGCTGGTTGATGCGTACCACCACGTCCGCGCCGCCGCGGCGCACGCGCGCGGCGTTTTTCTCGACCAGCGTGCGCGCCTTCTCCTTTTCGGCGGGCGGCACCGCGTCCTCGAGATCGAGCTGGATCACGTCCGCTCCCCTCGTATGCGCCTTGTCGATGAACTTCTCGACGTTGACCGGCACGTACATGAGCGAGCGCCACACCGGCAGTTCCCTGTTCATTCCTCGTCCTCCTTGTTGAGGGGCGTACCTTCACACACGGCGCCGCCGGCGACAAGCCGCGCGTAGCCTGCGTCATCCACCCCCAGTTCGGCCAGCAGCGCCCGGTTGTGCTCCCCCAGGCGCGGGGCGTGCGTGCGGATGGCGCCCGGCGTGCCCGACAGCCGCGGCACCACGTGATGCATCGGAAACGCGCCCATGTCGGGATCGGGGTAGTCCGCCACCAACTCGCGCGCGCGCACGTGCGGGTCCTCGAGGATCTGTCGAATATCGTAGATCGGCCCGATGGTGACCTCGGCATGCTCGAAAAACGCCACATTCTCGGCCTGGGTGCGCTGAGCTATGAATTTGCCGATGATCGCATCGAGTTCCTCGGCGTGCCGCACCCGCTCGGCGTTGGTGCTGTAGCGGGGATCGGCTATCAGCTCCGGCCGGCCAATCGAGCGGAACAGGCGCTCCGCCATCTTCTGCGTGGAGGAGGACAGGCACACGTAGAGACCGTCCTTGCAACGATAAACGTTGCGCGGCCCGGCGTTGGTCGAGCGACTGCCGGTGCGAGGCTTGACCTTGCCGGTCAGCCGGTAGTTGGCGGCTTGCGGCCCGAGCACGGCGAACAGGGGATCGAGCAGCGGCAGGTCGATGACCTGGCCGCGGCCGCCGTTCATCTCCACTTCGCGCAGCGCGATCATCGCGGCCGCGGCGCCGTACAGCCCCGCCACGGTGTCCGCCAGGTACATCGGCGGCAGCACCGGCTCGCGGTCGGCGAAGCCGTTGAACGAGGCGAAGCCCGACATGCCTTCCACCAGCGTGCCGAAGCCAGGACGCCGGCAATACGGTCCGTCCTGGCCCCAGCCGGAGATGCGCACGATGACCAGCTGCGGATTGACCTTGAGCAGCGCCTCAGGCCCGAGCCCCATCTTCTCGATTGTGCCGGGGCGAAAACTTTCGACGAATATTGCCGCCGTTGGTATCAGGCGCGCGAGCAGATCGCGCGCCTCAGGCTTGCGCAGCTCGAGGCCGAGACTCTTCTTGTTGCGCGCGTAGATCTTCCAGTTGGTCTGCACGCCGCTGGTCTGCCACGCGCGCAGGGTGTCGCCCGCAGGCGGCTCGACCTTGATCACCTCGGCGCCGAAGTCGCCGAGGACCTGCGTCAGCATGTTGCCCGCGACCAGGCGCGAGAGATCGAGCACGCGCACGCCGTCGAGCGTCCCCTTGGCGGCAGGCTCGTAGGATTTTCTGGGCACAGCGCTGGTCGTCACGTCGAAACCCGGAATTTAGCCGCCAAGTCGCCAAGCGCGCCAAGAAATACGGAATAGGAGTTTGTCGGACTTAGGGCCGACAAACTCCTTAGCGGTGTTCGGCGCCGTTCGCGAGCTGGCGCTCGATCTGGCGCGATTCGCTTTTCAGGAGCAGGGCAACCTCCGCCGCGCGCTTCTCGCTCATGCGGCTGGAGATGGTGGACACCGAGACAGCGGCGAATGCCATCCCGCTCTGGTTGCGCAGCGTCTGGCCCACCGAGCGCACTCCGGCGAGGCCCGGCACCTCGCGCAGGGCATAGCCCAGCTTCTGTGAGCGCCTGACCTGGGACAGCAGGGCGCCCGGGTTGAGGCCGTACTCGGGCAGGCGCGCGGCGTTGGCGCCGACCACGCGCTGGATTTCATCATCGGACAGCGCGGACAGGATGGCGAGCGAGCCGGTGCCCACCCCGAGCGGGCGGCGCATGCCGATCTCGAGCGTGAAAGTCTTGATCGGGAACGCGCCCTCGCGCCGGTCGAGGCATACCGAGTCGAGCCCGCTCCTCTGGGTGAGGAATACCGTGTCGCCGGTCGCTTCAGCGATGCGCGTCAACGCCGGGTGGCAGATCTCGCGCAGGTTGAAACGTGGCGCCGCGGTGAGGCCGAGCTCGAACGCCATCGAGCCGAGAAAATAGCGGTGCGTATCTGGATCCTGCTGCACCATGTTTTCGTTGGCGAGGCACTTCAGCATCCGGTGCACGGTCGGGCGCTGCAGCGCGGTGCGCGTGGCGAGATCGAGGAGGCGCGAGCCGCCGCGGTTGTGCGCGGCGATCTCGCGCAGCAGCGTCAAGGCGCGCTCGATACTCTGGGTGCCGGTGAGCCGGTTGCCGGCCTCGGTTTCGGTCTTGCGGGGCATGGTTGATTGAGTCCGTATCGTGAGCGAACCGGGATTATGCCACAGA
>CAZCGD010000586.1:0-12890 GCA_964498105.1 uncultured Streptomycetaceae bacterium | reverse complement strand
CACCAGCTCCACCGGCAACTCGACCCGAGCCTCAAACGGCGTGCCGGCAATCCGCGCCAGCAGTTGCTGCGCGGCGTAGGTTCCCAGCTCCGCCGTCGGAAAGTGCACGGTGGTGAGCCCGGGCGTGACTACGGCTGCCATCTCCAGGTCGTCAAAACCCGTCACCGAAATCTCGCGCGGCACCACGATGCCCTGCGCGTGGCATTCCGCCAGCGCGCCGATCGCCAGCACGTCGTTGCCGCAGATCACCGCAGTCGGCCGCAGCGCTCCGCGCAGCACCTCGCGCAGTCCCTCGCGCCCGGCCGAAAACGTGTACGGTTTCTCCACCACGCGGCCGGTGGCGAGCGCGATGCCGCGGTCGGACAACGCCTGCCGCACGCCCTCCAGTCGCTCGGCCGCGCGCTCGTTGCCGGCGGTGATGCCGGAAATCATTGCAAACTCGCGGTGGCCGAGGTCGAGCAGGTGGCGTGCGACGCGGATCGCTGCCGCGCGATTATCGAACCCAACGCAGGGATGCCTGCCGCTTGCGTCCAGCGCCCACGTCAGCACGTACGGAATCTGCTGCGTGTCCAGCATGCGCATCACGCTCGGATGGTGGGTGGCGCCGAGCAGGACCAGCCCGTCCACACCGCGCTCGATCAGCGCGCGGGTGACGCGCGCCTCGACTTCGGCGTCGAACTCGTGGCTCGCGAGGAGCAGCGTGTAGCCCGCGTCGTCCAGCGTCTTCTGCAGCGCGTAAGCGGTGTTGGCGAAGATGGCATTATCGAGCGTCGGGATCACCGCGCCGATGGTGTGGGTGCGCCGGGAGGCCAGCGCGCGCGCCGCGCCGTGCGCGACGTAACCCAGCGCCTGCACCGCCTGCCGGATGCGCGCGGCGGTCGCCGGCTTGACCTTGTCGGGGCAGGTCAGCACGCGCGATACGGTGGCCGTGGAAACCAGCGCGAGCTGCGCCACGTCGGCGAGCTTGGCGGTCTTGCTGGCCGCGCCACGCTTCATGCCCCGGCCCCCGCGCGCGGGCCGGCCGGAAGCCCTTCCACGCTCACCCGAATGGCCCCCAGTGAGCACCCACTCACAGACGTCTTCCCGAGGGAAAACCGTGCCGTATCAAGGGCAATCAGCGATACTGCCGGGCGCTGAAGCGGCGGTACTTCGGCAGCAGGCGGTGGGGCGGGCGGAAGGCGTCGCGGCGGAACGGCTCGCCCAGTTCCTGCGTCATCATGATCTCCACCACCGCGGGCTTGCCGGACTTGAGCGCCGCCTTGAGCGCGTCGGACACCTCGTCCTCGTGCTCCACTCGATAGCCCTCCGCCCCCATCACGCGGGCGACTTCCGAGAAATCAGGGTTGGCCAGATTGGTGCCGACAAAGCGGCTGTCGAAGTAGTCGATCTGGTTTTTCTTTTCCGCGCCCCATTGGCCGTTGTTGAACACCACGGCCACCGCCGGGATCTTCTCCTTTACCGCCGTCATCACCTCCGCCAGGCTCATGCCCCAGGCGCCGTCGCCGACGTAGGCGATCGCCGGCCGGTCGGGACGCGCGACCTTGGCGCCGAGCGCCGTGGGCCAGGCGTAGCCGCAATTGCCCCAGCTCATCGCGGCAAGGAAGGAAAGCGGCTGCTCGAAGCGCAGGTAGCTGTTCGCGACCGAGCACACGTTGCCGATGTCGGTGGAGACCATCGCGTTCTTCGGCAACGCCTTGGCCAGTTGCGCCAGCGCGCGGCGCGGGCCGATCTGGCCCTTCTTGTTGGGCGAATTCCAGTTGGCGAGTTCCACGTTCCAGAGTTCGCGCTCGCGCTGCGTTTCCGCGAGGCGCGCCTTGTCGGGCTTGCGTGCGCCGCGTGCTTTTACGCGCTTCAACAATTCGGCGGCGGCGAGTTTCGCGTCGCCCTCAATCGCCAGCGAGGCTTTCTTCACCAGACCCAGCGTGCGGTGATCGGCGTCGATCTGGATGATCTTCGCGTCCTTCGGCCAGTAGTCGATGCCGTGCTGCGGCAGCGTGCCGAAGGGACCCAGCCGCGTGCCGAGCGCGAGCACCACGTCGGCGCGCGCGATGATCCGCATCGCCGCTTTCGATCCCTGGTAGCCGAGCGGGCCGCAGCACAACGGGTGGCTCGCCGGGAACGAATCGTTATGCAGATACGTATTCACCACCGGTGCGGTGAGATGCTCGGCGAGCGCCTTCACTTCGTCGATGCCGTCCGCCATTACCACGCCGCCGCCCGACATGATCACCGGGAACCTGGCCTCGGCCAGCAGTTTCGCCGCCTTGTCGAGCGAGTTGGTGCCGCCCGCGGCGCGCTCGATCACAAGCGGCGGCAAGATCTCGTAGTCGCCCTCGCCGTAGAAGTAATCGCGCGGGATGTTGACCTGCACCGGGCCGCGCTCGTGGAGGGCAACGGTAAACGCGCGGTGCATCAGCTCGGCCATGCGCAGCGGCGAGTTGACGTGCACCTGCCACTTGGTGATCTTCGAGAAAATCGGCATCTGCTCCGTTTCCTGGAAGCCGCCGTGCCCGGCCGTCAGGCTGCCGGACTCCGGGGTCACCACTACCATGGGCGTGTGCGCCCAATAGGCGGCCGCCACCGCGGTCACGAAATTGGTGATGCCGGGACCGTTCTGCGCGATGCACACCGTCGGCCGGTTGGTGACGCGGCCGTAGCCGTCGGCCATGTGCGCGGCGTTCTGCTCGTGCGCCACGCTGACGAGGCGGATGCCGGCGCCGGGAAAGAGGTCGAGCGCGTCCATGTAGGCCGAGCCGACGATACCGAACACGTCCTTCACCTTGTGCGCGACCAGTGTCTCGATGAACGCTTCCGACGGCGTCATGCGCACCTTGCCGCTGGCGGTCTTGGCGGCACTCGCGAGGATCTTCGTTTCCGTCATGGTGTTCATGGGAGATCTCCTCCAGTAAAGAGCGGTGCGGGCGCCCGCAGGCGCCCGCCATGCTGCGATTCTATCTATCCTCAGCGTGTTTTTGCAAGCGCTTTCATTTTACATTATAACTACTTGTTTTAATGAATTTTAATAGGATACGCTGGCGTCCTTGCGCCCACCCACGGCACCCCGACCAGGAGTGCTCAAGCCTGGCCGTAAATGTCCAGATAGGCGGTGTATACGGAGGCAATCACTACCGGGCCGAGGATGAGCCAGCCCAGCCCGAGCGGGATCGCCGCGACGATGCCCAGCACCAGCAGCACGATGCCGTAGATCAGAAACGGCACGATGTTCTTCAGGCAACCGTGGAAGCTCTCCTTCAAGGCCGCGACAGGGGCAAGCCCGCGCAACACCACCAACGCGGGAGCAAACCACAGCGCCATATAGATCGGGATGCTGAGGGCCAATGCGACCAGCCAGGCGAGCAGGAAGCTGCCGCCCATGGCGACCGCGCCTGCCGCGTCGCCGCGCATCACGCCGAAAATAGCGCCAACCCCGACAATCGCGATCACCGGCACCATCACGATGACCCACCCGGCGATCGTCAGGGCGCCGAGGACGACGAGATTCGCCGTCTGCGGCACCTTGAATCCCTCGAACAACTGGCCCAGCTCGAGCCCGCCGCCGCCCTGCAGCTTGCGGCAGCCGAGGATCAGGCCGCCCATGAATACCGGCATCAGCAGGAACATGGCGATCGCGCCCAACAAGGGAATGAATGCGAGGACGAGCAAGATTAGAAAGAAAATAATGACCAGCGCGATCCACATGCCAGGGGCCTTCTTGAACAGGCCGAATCCGTCCGCGATCCACGTCCAACCCTGACCGGCCCCTACGCTGCGTCCGCTGCTTACGCTTTCACTCATGGCGGTTCTCCCGATTGACGAACGGTAAGGACCATCGTAGTTCAATCGCCGCGCCATGACAATTGGGTAACCCGGGCGCGCCGCGGGCGCCGCCGGGGGCCTTTGCTACACTGCGGAACCTGCATGAAACTCCTGCTGCCGTTTCCGCCATGTCCGCTTTGAATGCGGTGAAGTTCCGCCCCAACGACGCTCTTGAGCGCAAAGCATGACGGCCGTCACTCGTCAGTCGTCAGTCGTCACGCTTCCCTGCAATGGCGCTTGAGTCGCTACCGCTCGCCCTGCTCGTGTGGGTGGCATGCGTGATCCTGGTCGCCGGTCTGCTCCAGGGCGCGCTCGGATTCGGCTTTCCGTTCGTGGCAACACCGCTGATCGCGCTGGTGAGCGACATCCGCACCGCCATCATCCTGGTGCTGCTGCCGACGCTCGCGACTATCTGCGTCGCGCTTTTTACCAGCGGCCCGCTGCGGGCCACGCTCGCGCGTTTCTGGATGATGCCGCTCTACATGATAGTGGGATCGGCCGCTGGGACCTGGGTCTTCGTGTCCGCGCCCGATGCCCCGTACACGCTGGTGCTGGCGTTGCTGACGCTCTTCTACCTCAGCCTCGACCGCCTGGGACGCACCGAGTGGGCGGTCGTGAAGCGGAACGAGCGGGTGTTCGCACCGCTGTCCGGCCTCACCGCCGGGGTGTTCGAAGGCACGGCGAACGTCGCCGCGCCGCCGCTCATCATCCTCTACTTGTCGCTCAACTTGACGCCCGCCATGCTGGTGCAGGCGTTGAATATCTGCTTCCTGGCAGGCAAGACGACGCAATTCACGGTGCTCACCGTCCGCGGGGGCGTCGGCATGGACGAGTGGCTCGCGACGCTGCCGCTCGTCGCGATCGGCGTGGCGGGATCGTTTGTCGGCGTGCGCATCCGCAACCGCATCGACGCGGCCACGTTCCGCCTCTGGGTCAAGCGGGCGTTGTTCGTGATCGCGCTGGGGCTGCTCGGGCAGTACGCCTGGTCGCTACTCGCTTAAGGAGCGCATAGACAGGATTTGCATGATTAACAGGGTCAGACCGAAACAAAATCAAGAACAAGAATGGACAGGATTAACAGGATTAGACCGAAACAAAATCAAGAGCAGTCGTTCCATGTTCGAATCCAATTGATACTGTCGTTCTGGGTCTTGGTGTTGATTTAATCTTGTTAATCCTGTTAATCCTGTCCATTCTGGTATTAGCACTTTGAAGCAAGTCGGCCGGCATAAAGCCGGCCGTCATCTCCTCACGGTCAATTCTGAGTTTCAGGCCGTTGTTTTCTCGAGCAGCTTCTTCAGTTCGCCGCTCTTGAACATCTCGGTCACGATGTCGGAGCCACCAACGAACTCGCCGTTGACATAGAGCTGCGGAATGGTCGGCCAGTTGGCGTATTCCTTGATGCCCTGGCGGATCTCGGGGTTCTCCAGCACGTTGACGGTGAAGATCTCGTTAACGCCACAAGCCCGCAGGATCTGGACTGCGTTCGCTGAAAAGCCACATTGCGGGAAATCGGGCGAGCCTTTCATGTACAGCACAACCTTGTTTCCACCCACCTGCTTCTTGATAACATCTTGAGTAGACATTGTTTATTCCTATTTCCGAGTAAATTAGTCAAACATTATTCTAACGCCGGGAAGGCACCCCCGTCAAACCCGTCCGCCCGACACCCGCTCGCTACCGGCGAGGTCGCGAAGCGTGGAAATCTCCTGGTATCCGCCCGCCGCGAGCAGCGCACGCGAGCACGGCCCCTGATCGTAGCCATGTTCGAACAGCAGCCAGCCGCCGGGGACCAGATGACGTGGCGCCTGCTCGACGATCACCTCGATGCATTCGAGTCCGAGCGGCCCCGCCACGAGCGCGGCACGCGGCTCGAAGCGCAGATCGCCGGCGGCGAGGTGCGCATCGCCGGCGGCGATATACGGCGGATTGGCGACGATCACATTGAAACGCCGGCCCGCGAGTGCCGCGAACCAATCGCTCTCGACGAACTCGATGCTGGCGCCGTGTCGCGCCGCATTCTTGCGCGCGAGCGCCAGCGCGTCACGCGAAAGATCCGTCGCCGTCACCGTCGCGCGCGGACGCTGCCTGGCGATCGTTACCGCAACGCAGCCGCTGCCGGTGGCGAGATCGAGCACGCGCAGCGGGCTGTCCACCGGTAGGTGCCCAAGCGCGGCTTCGACCAGAAGCTCCGTTTCGGGGCGCGGGATCAGCACCGCCGGCGTCACGTTGAAATCGAGGCTGTAGAACTCGCGCTCGCCGGTCAAGTAGGCGACGGGCTCGCCCGCTGCGCGCCGCGCACGCAGAGTCGCGTAGGCTTCCTGCTCTTTCGCGCTGAGCTGACGGTCTGAATTCGAGATGAGCCAGGCTTCGTCACAGCCGATGACATGGCGCAACAGGGCGCGCGCGTCAATTGCATCGAGTCCGCTGTCACTCAACGCGCCGGCTAGGGTCGTCGCCACCAGGGTGTCCTGCTATCGAGCAAGCAGTAACACGACACCCATCACGGTCAGCGCCACCCCGACGAGTGTGTGACGGCTCAATCGCTCCTCGCGCAGTACCGCCGCGCTCAGCATCAGGGTAAACAGCGGATAGGTGGCGACGATCGGCGAGACGATGTAAATGGGGCCAGCGCTGAGCGCGTGGTACAACAAAAGCACCGCTGCGCCGTTGAGTACGCCGGTCGCAGCAAACCAGGCAACGCCATTGCGCGTGAATGCGGGTGCCTTGCCCCGGCCGCCAAGCACGGTGCACCACACCGCCGCGGACGATACGGTGTAGCCGATCAGCGCGGCCGCAAACGGGTTGGGCCACAGCGCGAGCCCGACTTTGGACAGCACCTGGGCCAACGCGCGCAACATGGCCGAGGCCCAGGGTAACCACAGATCGCTGCGCTGGCTCACGCTTGCGCCGACCTGCCGCCGGCTCGACAACGCGACGGTTCCCAGCACGATGGCAGACGTGGCAAACAGTTCGCGGGCACCGAGTGGTTCCTCCAGGAACGCCGCCGCTCCCAGCACCGCGAACAGCGGCGCGGTGCTGCCGACCGTGCCTGTCACGGTCGGACCCAGGCGCCGGTTGGCTTCAAAAGTGAGCAGGGTCACGGCAGCTGGAAAGAACAATCCCACGAGAGCGAATATCCCGAAAGCAGCCGCCTGCCAGCCGTCCAGGTCCGCGAAGGGAGACATGAGCCAGAGCAGCAGTGTCGCCGTGGAGATGCTGACCTTCGCCCCGCTCGGGGCATCCATGGTTTTCAGGCCTGAGTGAGTGGTTACTAACGCCGCGCCAAAGCCCGCCGCGGACAGCACGGCCAGGGCGATTACGTGCAGGAAGGCGTCGGTGGGATAGGCCACGCGCGGCGCGCGGTGCGGCTTATGCCGCCTGCGATTCTTCGGCGAGCTGCGCCAGCTGCTCGGCCTGGTGTTCGGTGGTCAGCGCCGAGATCAACTCGTCCAGCTCGCCGCCCATGATCCGATCGATCTTGTAGAGCGTCAGGTTGATACGGTGATCGGTCACCCGGCCCTGCGGAAAATTGTAGGTGCGGATGCGCCCGGAGCGATCGCCGCTGCCGACGAGGGACTTGCGCGTGGCGGCGGTCTGCGCCTGCTGCTCGCGGATCTGGTTGTCCTTGATGCGGGCGGCGAGGACGGAGAGCGCCCGCGCCCGGTTCTTGTGCTGGGAGCGGTCGTCCTGGCATTCCACCACGGTATTGGTTGGCAGGTGCGTCACCCGCACCGCCGAGTCGGTCTTGTTGATATGCTGACCGCCGGCGCCGGAAGCGCGGAAGGTGTCGATCCGCAGCTCCGCCGGGTTGAGCACCACTTCGGCAATCTCGTCGGCCTCCGGCATCACCGCCACGGTGCAGGCGGAAGTGTGGATGCGGCCCTGCGTCTCGGTCAGCGGCACGCGCTGCACGCGGTGGCCGCCGGACTCGAATTTCAGCCGGGAATACGCGCCCTGGCCCGAGATCTTGGCGATGATCTCTTTATGGCCGCCGAGGTCCGAGGGGCTTTGCGAAATCACCTCGACCTGCCAGCGATTGCGCTCGGAATAGCGCGAGTACATACGGAACAGCTCGCCCGCGAACAGGGCGGATTCGTCGCCACCGGTGCCGGCGCGCACTTCGAGGAAGATGTTGCGGTCATCGTTGGGGTCCTTCGGCAGCAGCCGCTGTTGCAGCTCCTGCTCGATGCCGGCGAGCCGCTCCCGGGTCAGCTTGATCTCGGACTCCGCAAACTCGCGCATCGAGGGGTCGCCGCTCATCTCCTGCGCCGCCTGCAGGTCGCCCTCACCCCTGACGTAGCGCTGGTAGAGCTCGACCACCGGCCCGATCTCGGCGTGTTCGCGCGTGAGCTTGCGATAGTGATCGAGGTTGGCCGTTGCGTCTTCCGCGCCGAGCAGCCGGGTAATTTCCTCCAGCCGGCCCGACAACTGCGCGAGCTTGGCCGCGATGCTCGGCTTCATCGGCGGTCGGCGCTCATTCCTGTCGTGGAATCTGGTAGAGGCGCGTCAGCAACTCCGCCAGCTGTTCGCGCTCGTCTTCCCGCGCGTGCGACAGCGCGCGGGTCGGCGCGTGCGTCAACTTCGCTGCCAGCGCGTGCGACAGTTGCTCGATCACCGCCCGCGGGTCGTCGCCTTTCGCCAGCCGCCGCAGCGCGCGCTCCATTTCGTGGCGCCGCGCCCGTTCGGCGGAGTCGCGCAGCGCCCGTATCGTCGGCACCAGCTCCCGGTTGCCGAGCCAGTGCATGAAATCGGTGACCTGGTTCTCAATGATCGCCTCGGCCTGCGTTACCGCGTTGCCCCGCACCTCCATGCCCTCGCGGGCGATCTTGCCGAGGTCGTCCACGGTGTAGAGGAAAACGTCGTCAAGCGCGCCGACCTCGCCCTCGATGTCGCGCGGCACCGCGAGGTCGACCATCATCATCGGGCGGTGCTTGCGCGCGCGCAACGCGCTCTCCGTGAGCCCTTTGCCGATGATCGGCAGCGTGCTCGCCGTCGAGCTCACCACGATGTCGTGCGTCGCCAGCTGCGACGGCAGCTCGTTCAGCGTGATGGCGCGGCCGAGGAAGCGGTCGGCGAGGGCCTGCGCGCGCTCCAGCGTGCGGTTGGCGAAAGTCATGCGCCGCGGGTGATGGGCGGCAAAATGCGTGGCGGTCAGCTCGATCATCTCGCCGGCGCCGATGAACAGCACGCTCTGCTCCGCGATCGAGGGATAGATGCGTTGCGCGAGTCCGACGGCGGCGGACGCCATGGAGACGGTGGCGGCGCCGATCTCGGTTTCGCTGCGCACCGACTTCGCCACCGCGAAGGTGCGCTGGAACAGCTTGTTCAGCAGCAGCCCCAGCGTGCCCGCGGCCTGCGCGGCGCGCACGGCCTGCTTGAACTGGCCGAGGATCTGCGGCTCGCCCAGCACCATGGAGTCAAGGCCGCTCGCCACTCGGAACGCGTGTTTCACCGCCTTCTCCTGCGGCAGCTGGTAGACGTAGGGCTCGATCTGCTGCGTCTTCAGGTGGTGGTAGCCCGCCATCCAGTCCACCGCCGCGCGCGGATCTTCCGTGCTGCAATAGACCTCGGTGCGATTGCAGGTCGAAATGATCGCCGCCTCCTGTACCGGGCGCCGGTCCACCAGCTCGCGCAGCGCGGTGGTCAGGTGGTCGGCGTGAAACACCACCTGCTCGCGCACGGAGAGCGGAGCGGTGTGGTGGTTGATGCCGAAAGCGAAGAGCTGCATGGGGCCGACCGAGAAAAAGGGCTCTATATCAATATTATAGAACCTATGCCCCGCTCCATGCAGCGTCTGGGAATGGGTAGAAACCGCCTCTCAGGCGGGCCACAGCGCGTGCCATGGCGCCTGGCTTCTGACCCGGCGCACTCGGCACCGGCCACCGAAAAACCCGTGGCTGGTAGCTCGTAATCAGCGGCCGGTAACGGGCCTACCCATCACCAGTCCCGTGCCACCCGTCACGCGTCACTTCTTTCTTTCGCGCGCGAACAGCGCGTCGAGCTTCTGCTCGTAGGCGTGGTAGTCGAGGAAGTCGTAGAGCTCGTCGCGCGACTGCATCAGCTCCACCACCCCCTTCTGCGAGCCGTCCTTGCGGATGCCCTGGTAGACGCGCAGCGCCGCCGCGTTCATCGCGCGGAACGCCGAGAGGGGATAGAGCACCATGGCGACGTTGGCGCTTCCCAGTTCCTTAACGCTGAACAGGGGCGTCTGCCCGAACTCGGTGATGTTGGCGAGGATCGGCACCTTCACCGCGTCGGCGAACTTCCGGTACATCGACAGCTCGGTAATGGCTTCGGGGAAGATCATGTCGGCGCCGGCCTCGACGCAGGCGCAGGCGCGGTCCACCGCCGCCTGCAGGCCCTCCACGGCCAGCGAGTCGGTGCGCGCCATGATCACGAACTCGCTGTCGGTCCTGGCGTCGGCCGCGGCCTTGATGCGGTCCACCATCTCCTCCTTGCTGACGATCTCCTTGTTCGGGCGGTGGCCGCAGCGTTTCTGCATCACCTGGTCTTCGATGTGCATGGCGCCGGCGCCGAACTTGATCAGTGACTTCACGGTGCGCGCGATGTTGAAAGCGCCGCCGAAGCCGGTGTCCACGTCCACCAGCAGCGGCAGCGCGCAGACATCGGTGATGCGGCGGATGTCGGTGAGCACGTCGTCGAGCGTGGTGATGGCGAGATCGGGCACGCCCAGCGAGCCGGCGGCCACTCCGCCGCCCGAAAGATAGATCGCCCGGTAACCGACGCGCTCGGCCAGGCGCGCGTGGTACGCGTTGATGGTCCCGATGATCTGCAGCGGACGCTCCGCGGCCACGGCGGCGCGAAAGCGCGCGCCGGCGGAGTTGTTGCGGGAGGTGGAGGTGGCGCGATCGTTCATGGCAAATTTACGTTAGCACAGAGGCCTGTTCCATGCCAGACGACGGCAGCGGGGTGATCGCGGTTCGCTCATAAATTGAGCCGGGTTCTAATCCTCACGTATCCCGGCGTCCTTGATCACCCTGGCCATCTTGGTCATATCTGACTTGATGACCGCCGCAAATTCCTCCGGTGAACTGCCGACGGTCTCGACACCCACTTTGAAAAACCGTTCTTTCACCTCGGCCGTCTTGAGGAATTGCGCGCTTTCCTGGTTGAGCAGCCTGATGATCGCCGCGGGCGTCCGGGACGGCGCGAACAGGCCGTAGATCGAGATCGACTCGTAGCCGGGCAGGCCCGACGCCGCCACGGTCGGCAGCCCCGGGGCCAGCACGGAAGGCTCCGCGCTGGTCACCGCCAGCGCTTTCAATCTGCCCGAGGCCAGGTGTGGCGTCACCGTGGCCGCCGTGACGAACATCACCTGCACCTGTCCGGCGATCAGGTCGTTCAACGCCGGTGCATTGCCCTTGTAGGGAATCCGCACAATATTGACGCCCGCCAGGGACTTGAATAATTCCACCGAGAGATGCGTCGAGGAGCCGCTGCCGCCCGAGCCGTAGTTCAACTGTCCCGGCCTGGCTTTGGCGAGGGCGATCAGTTCCTTCACTGACTGCACCGGCAGAGACGGATGCACCACGACCGTGTTGGGCGAGCGTGCCACCCAGGTGATCGGCGCGAAATCCCGCATCTCGTACTGGGCATTGCTGCGCAATAGCGGGATGGTCCAGACATTGCCAGCGTAGAGCAGCAGGGTGTAACCGTCCGGCGCCGCCTTCGCGGCCGCCTCTGCCGCAATCGCTCCACCGGCGCCGCCCCGATTTTCCACGATCACCGGTTGCCCCAGGCTGCGCGTCAGTCCCTGCCCCAGCACCCGCGCCGAAAAATCGTTGCCGCCGCCGGCCTCAGCAGTGATGATGCGTATCGGTTTGATCGGATAATTCTGGCCGAACGCGGCACCCGCGCACAGCATCCCCATGCCGGTGGCAAGCGTCCGTGCGATAAAACGCGGCAACACCACGATCGTTCCGGCCTACATGTATCTTCCGCCGGCGCAGACGATGCGATCACCGGTGACGAAGGAAGACTCATCGGACGCCAGGAACAGGGCCACGTTGGCGACTTCCTGCGGCGTGCCGACCCGCTTCAGGGGCGTGCCGTCGGCCCGTCCCAGGGGTGTGCCGTCGGATTTCGAGCTGACCATGCCATGCGGCACACCGCCGCCTTCGGGATACCACTCGGGGTTGCGCCGCTCGGTGCCGATGAGTCCCGCCGCGAGCAGGTTCGCGCGCACGCCGTAGGGCCCGAGCTCAAGCGCCAGCGCCTTGATCAGACCATAGAGCCCGGTCTTGGACGCAACCACATGCGCGCGGTTCGGCTGCGACGTGAGGGAAGCCATGCCGCCCACGGCGACGATGCTGCCGCCGGTGCCGCTCTTGATCCAGTGCGGCGCGAGCGCCTTGGCGAGATAGAAGGTCGAGGAGAGGTTGACGGACAGCACCTGGTTCCACTCATCAACGCTGATCTCCCAGAATGGTTTGTGGGGCCGGATGGCGGCTACGCATACCAGCACGTCCACTTTGCCGAAGTGGGCCAGGCCCTGCTGCACCGCGCGGTTCGCCGCCTGGTGATCGCCCACGTCTGCCGCCACCGGCAGCGCCCGGACGCCACGGCCCTCGCATTCCCGAGCCGCCTGCTTCAGGTCGTCGTTCATGCTTCTCGATATCAGCACGAGGTCGGCCCCTTCGCGCGCAAAGGTGAGCGCGATTTCCTTGCCGATGTTACGGCTGGCGCCGGCGATCAACGCCGTCTTGCCTTTGAGTCTCATCTGCATGCTCCTGAAGATGCGGTTGCGCCGGAGGCCACGGCGCCGCGGGATGGGATCGGTCGCATGCGGGGCCGGCAACTGCGCCTGGTATCCATCACTAGCCGGCCGGGAGTCCAGAATATGACGCCGCCCCTTGAAGCTCATATTCCCTTTTACGCTAGCACAGCGCCCCGGCTTTCGCCAGAACCGCTCTGTGGCATAATCCCGGTTCGCTCACGATACGGACTCAATCAACCATGCCCCGCAAGACCGAAACCGAGGCCGGCAACCGGCTCACCGGCACCCAGAGTATCGAGCGCGCCTTGACGCTGCTGCGCGAGATCGCCGCGCA
>CAZCGD010000585.1:0-3947 GCA_964498105.1 uncultured Streptomycetaceae bacterium | reverse complement strand
GTTGCTAACCGCAGAGGCGCGGAGACGCAGAGGCAACACAAAGAAAATCCATGAAACGACGGTTCACCAAATTGGAGAATCGTAGCAATTTTGTAAGTCGTTGAATTTTCTGTTCTCCGCGTCTCTGCGTCTCCGCGGTTCGATTTTTCCAGGTTTAATCCAGCTTGATCCCCGCGTCCTTCACGACCTTGCTCCACTTCTTCAGATCGGCGCGGATCACGGCTGCGAATTCCTCCGGCGTGTTGCCGACCGTCTCGCCGCCGTCGCTCGCGAAGCGCTCCTTGATCGCGGGATCCTGCAGCGCGCGCACCGTGGCCGCGTGCAGCCGGGCGATGATGTCGCGCGGCGTGTTCGCCGGCGCCAGGATGCCGTACCACTGCACGACCTCGTAGTCCCGCACGCCGGCTTCGGCGATAGTTGGAATGTCGGGAGCAACGGTGGCGCGCTTGGGGCCGGTCACGCCGATTGCGCGGACCCTGCCGTTCCTGACATGAGGCAATGCGCTCAGGATGTTGGCCATCATCAGTGATACTTCACCCGACACGACAGCGACCAGGGCGGGGCCCTGGCCCTTGTATGGCACATAGACTATTTTCAGGCCGGTCATGGAGAGGAACAGCTCTATCGCCAGGTGCTGGTTGCTGCCGCTGCTGCCGGCCGCGAAGTTGAGCTGCCCGGGACGCGACCTGGCGAACGCGATCAGCTCCTGCACCGACTGCACCGGCAGCGAGGGGTGCGAGACCATGACGTTGGGCAGCACTACCACCTGCGAGACCGGCGCGAAGTCCCGTACGACGTCATAAGGGACTCTCGGCAGCATATAGGGGAGGATCGCGAGCGAACTGACGCACATCCACAGCGTGTAGCCGTCGGGCGCCGAGCGCGCGACGAAATCCCCGCCGATCGTCGTGGTCGCCCCGGCGCGGTTCTCGATCACCACCTGCCGGCCGAGATACTCGGAGAGCCTGGGCGCAATGACGCGCGCCGTGATATCGGTGCCGCCGCCCGGCGACGAGGCCACGATGAGCCGTACCGGCTTGATGGGATAGTTCTGCGCATGAGCGGTCGTTGATGCCGCGATGAGGCACGCGGTCAGCACACAGGGCGCAAGTTGACGAGGCGGGGCGACGGTCTTCATTGCTACTCGAGTGCGATCCCGGACTTCACGACCTTGGCCCACTTGGCGATCTCGGCATTGATGAACGCGGCGAATTCCGACGGCGAACTGCCGATGGCCTCCGACCCCATGGCGGTAAATTGCTCGGTGACCTTGGGCGACCTGACCGCCGCGGCGATCGCGGCGTGCAGCTTCGAGACGGTATCCTTTGAAATTCCCGCGGGCGCCAGAATGCCGAACCACTGCGTCGACTCGTGGCCGGGCACGGT
The DNA here is from genome assembly GCA_964498105.1 of uncultured Streptomycetaceae bacterium. GTDB lineage: Bacteria > Pseudomonadota > Gammaproteobacteria > Burkholderiales > SG8-41 > SG8-41. The sequence continues at coordinate 2,561 of CAZCGD010000585.1, read as the reverse complement.
CTCGTTGACTGCAGGCAGGCCCGGACTCAGCCTGGAGCGCTTCGAGCCGGTGCTGGCCAGAAGTCTCAGCCTGCCCGCATTGGCGTGGGGCGTCAGGGTGGGGCCGCTGCCAAAGTAAAACGACGCTTCGCCGCTCAACACCGCAACGACAGCAGCGCCCGGCCCCTTGTACCCCACGTGCACGATGTCAATTTTTGCAAGCTGCCTCAGGAGCTCGCCCGTCATGTGGGAACCGGAAATGCTGCCGACGGAAGAAAAGTTGATCTGTCCCGGCTTCGCTTTGGCGAGCGCGACCAGGTCCTTGACCGACTTCGCCGGCAGCGACGGGTGCACCGCGAGGATGAAATCGGAAGTGACCAGGAGGCTGATCGGCGCGAAATCCTTCACCGCGTCGTACGGCAGGTTCGACACGGCGCTCGGGATGATCGCGTTCGGCGCGACGCTGCCCACCAGCAGGGTGTAGCCGTCGGCCGGCGCTTTCGCCGCGAGCTCGGTGCCGATGCGGCCGCTCGCCCCCGGGCGGTTCTCCACCACGAACCGCCAGCCGGCATCGTCGCCGAGCGCCTGCGCCAGGATGCGCGCGGACGTGTCCGTTCCGCCGGATGGAGTAAAGGGCACGATCAACCGGATCGGCTTCACCGGGAAGCCCTGCGCGGACCCGGCGTTGGGGACGAGCGCCAGCGCCGCCGGGAGGAGCAGGAACGCCAGCGCGATGCGGAACATTCTTGTGATATCTCCTCGTTCTAATAATTCTGGAACAGCGTGACGACTGACGACTCACCCGCGCTGCGGGGATTAACCTTTCGCCTTTCGCCTTTCGACTTCCGCCTTGCCTTCCCGGATGGCGCGCCAGATACGCTCCGGGGTCGCGGGCATCTCGACGTGTCTCACGCCGAACTCGGCGAGCGCGTCGACGACCGCGTTGATCACCACGCCGAGGGCCGGGGTCGTGCCGCCCTCGCCGGCGGGGCGCATGCCGAGCGGGTGCGTCGGCGATGGCACTTCGCTGATCTCGGTCGTGAAAAACGGAAAGCAGTCCGCCCGCGGCATCGCGTAATCCATCAACGATCCCGAGAGGAGTTGCCCGGTGCCGGGCTCGTAGTAGCACTGCTCGTAGAGGGCCTGGCCCACGCCTTGCGCGATGCCACCGTGGATCTGGCCGTCGATGATCAGCGGATTCACCGCGCGGCCCACGTCGTCCACCGCGACGTAGCCGACGATCTCAAGGGTGCCCAGTTCGGGGTCGACTTCGACTTCGCAGACGTGGCAACCGTATGGGAAGGCCGCTATGGGGATGGTTACATCGGAAAACGCCCACAGCGGACCGCGCAGGTCTTCAGGCAGGTCCGGCCGCGCGCCCGCGCCAGCGACCTCGAACAAGCTCATTGACCTGATATTCGAGCGCCCCGTGCCATCCTTGACGAAGCGGCCATCCTTGAACTGGATCTCGCTCGGCTCGCAATCCAGCATCAGCGCGGCGAGCCGGGTTCCTTTCTCGATGATTTGCTTGACCGAGTTCCACATGACGATGCTGGCCATGCGCAGGCCGCGGCCGCCGTGCGTGCCGCCGCCGATCTTCACAATGTCCGTGTCGCCGGCGATGATGCGCACGTTGTCGATCGACACGCCCAGCCATTCGTTCAGCAGCTGGGCGAAGCTCGTCTCGTGGCCCTGGCCGTTCGAAATGATGCCGATGACGACGTCCACCCGGCCGTCGGGATGGACAGTGATCTCGCCGCGCTCGCGTGGAACACCGGATGCGGTGTCCACGTAGTTGGCGACCCCGATCCCGCGGCACTTGCCGCGGGCGCGCGCCTCGGCGCGGCGCCTGGCGAAGCCCACCCAGTCGCCGAGCTTGAGCGCCTTCTCCATTACTTCGTGATAGTCGCCGCTGTCGTAGATCATGCCCCACGGGTTGGTGTAGGGGAGCTCCGCCTCCGTCAGCAGGTTGCGCCGCCGCAACTCGATGCGGTCGAACCCGCATTCGCGGGCGGCGAGATCGATCAACCGCTCCATGACGTACATCACTTCCGGGCGGCCCGCGCTGCGATAGGGCCGGGTCATCATGGTGTTGGAGAGCACGGTGCGCGCCCGGAACCAGGCGGCCGGCATGCGGTAGATGCTGGACATGATCTCGACGCCCTTCCGGAGCGGCGAGAAGTTCGACGTGTGCGCCCCGGCATTGCCGATGTTCGATCCGCGCAGCGCGAGGAAGTTGCCGTCCGCGTCCAGCGCAAGCTCCGCCTCCACCGCGAGATCACGCCCCTGGTAGTCGGAGAGGAACGCCTCCTGCCGCGTGCAGGTCCACTTGACCGGGCGCCCGGCGCGCCGCGCCGCCCACGACACCAGGCAGAACTCCGGATAGATGAATCCACGGGTGCCGAAATTGCCGCCGACGTCGTGCATCAGCACGCGCACGTTCTTCGCCGGCACGTTGAGCATCACCGCGAGGTCTTCCTTCAGGCGCGGCGCTCCGCCGCTGCCAGCGTGCAGTGTGTAGCGCTGTGTCTGCGTGTCGTACTCGCACACGCCCGCCCGCGGCTCCAGGGGCACGCCGGTGA
>CAZCGD010000584.1:0-3210 GCA_964498105.1 uncultured Streptomycetaceae bacterium | reverse complement strand
GCACGCCGCTCATCGAGATCGTCTCGGAGCCGGATATGCGTTCGGCCGAGGAGGCGGTGGCGTACGCCAGGACACTGCACGCGCTGGTGCGCTGGATCGGCATCTGCGACGGCAACATGCAGGAAGGCTCGTTCCGCTGCGACGCCAACGTCTCGGTGCGGCCTGCGGGGTTCGACCAGCTGGGCACGCGCCGGGAGATCAAGAACCTCAACTCCTTCCGCTTCCTGCAGCAGGCGATCGAGTTCGAGGCCGGCTGGCAGATCGAGACGCTCGAGAGCGGCGGGAAGATCGAGCAGGCCACCGTGCTGTTCGACGCCGACACCGGCGAGACTCGCGCCATGCGCACCAAGGAGGATGCGCACGACTACCGTTATTTTCCCGATCCGGATTTACTCCCGCTTGAGATCTCCGAACAGTGGATCAACGAGATCAAGGCTTCGATGCCGGAACTGCCGCAAGCGAAACGACATACGTTCATCTCTCAATACGGGCTTACTCCGTATCAAGCGGCGCAACTGACAGCCACGGCAGAAATGTCCGGGTTCTCGACACACGCATTTCAGGGCGCGCAGTCGAATGCCCGGATTCCTCACTTGGCAAATTGGATTACCGGGACACTGAGCGCCAAGCTTAACGAGGAGGGTCTGGACATTTCCCAGAGTCGCGTCAAACCTGAACAATTGGTGAGACTGGATTATCGCGTTGCGGATGGAACGCTCTCGAGCAAGATGGCAAGAGAGGTGTTCGATGCGACGTGGGCAGGCGAGGGCGACCCCGACGCGATCATCGCGAAGCGGGGGTTGAAGCAGATCTCGGACAGCGGCGAGATCGAAAAAATCGTCGACCAGGTGATCGCCGCCAACGCGCAGCAGGTGGCGGATTATCGGAACGGCAAGGAGAAGGCCTTCAACTCGCTGGTAGGGCAGGCAATGAAGCTCACCAGAGGGAAGGCCAATCCCCAGCAGGTCAGCGAGATTCTGAAGCGCAAGCTGGCCGGCTAACAGGGAGAACGCGGAACGAGGAACGCTGAACGATGAACCAGGGGCGAATCTGCCCGTTCATCATTCATCATTCATTGTTATTTTTTTGCCGCGGGAGCTGCCGCTGCTGTCGGAGCTGGCGTGCTGGTACCCCGCAACTCGTTGTAGCGCTGCTTCATGTCGGCATAGCGCTTGCGGACATCTTCCATCTCCTTGGTCTTCGCCACGATCCCTTTCTCGAACCGGGCGTGGTCGCTCTCGGCGCGCGCCGCTTCATCCTTGAGGAAGTCGGAGACGGGCTTCTTGGTTTTCTCGCTGTCCGCGACGCGCCCTTTCAGGTCCAGGGAGCGCTCGTTCGCGTTGTGCTGCGCCGCCTGCAGTTGCGAGATCTGCCGGTCCACCACCTCCAGGTCGCGATCGCGCTTGAGATCGATTTCCTTTTCGTTAGAGAAGGTGGCGAGCAGCGCCGCGTCCTCGCGTCTCTGCACGGTCGCGAGCCTATTTTTTTCCTCCCGCTGCCGGGTCAATTCTTCTTTTTGCTTCCCCAGTTTTGCGTCTTCGGCCGCGCGCTTGGCCTCATCCGCGGCGGATTCGGTCGTCTTGCGCGTCACGCCGCGCTGGTCGAGTTCTTTCGTGGCGCTGTCCTCGTATTCCGGCGGCACGCGATCGCCGCAACCGACGACCTTGCCCGCCTTGTCCTTCCAGCAGATGATCTTGCCGCCGCCCTTGGATTGGGCCATCGCCGGTCCGACGATAAGGGCCGCCAGCGTGATGGAGAGCGCTGCGGCAGAAAACGCACGAAGGTTCTCAAACATAAGCCGTGACTCCATATTGTTCGCGGTAGCGCCCGACCGCGGCAAGATTCTGGGCCTGCTGCGGGTCGGCCTTCAGGTACCGCACCAGGTCATCGAGCGTAGCGATGCTGATCACCGGCACATTATAGCTTTCCCCTGCCTCCTGGACCGCGGACAAATTCCCGCTGCCGCGCTCCATGCGGTCGAGGGCGATCGCCACCCCGCAGGGTACGGCGCCCGCGGCGCGGATCAGGTTGACCGATTCGCGCACGGAGGTGCCCGCCGAGATCACGTCGTCCACGATCAGCACGTTTCCCGCCAGCGGCGCGCCGATCACGGCGCCGCCCTCGCCGTGGTCCTTCTCTTCCTTGCGGTTGAAGCTGTAGCGCACGTTGCGCCCGGCATCGGCCAGCGCGATGGCAACCGCCGCCACCAGCGGTATGCCCTTGTAGGCGGGTCCGAACAGCATGTCGAAGCCGACGCCCGCGGCGGCGATGGCTTTCGCGTAGAATTGGGCGAGCTGTTTCAGCGACGCACCGTCGTAGAACAACCCGGCATTGAAAAAATAAGGCGAGAGCCGCCCCGCCTTGGTCTTGAATTCGCCGAAGCGCAGAACCTTCTGCTCGATCGTAAAGCGGATGAACTCTTGCCTGAAATCGGTCGTCATGTCAGATGAAAATTATAACGCTTAACCTGAACGGCATCCGCGCCGCCTCGCGCAAGGGCGTGTTCAAGTGGATGGCGCGCACCCGGGCGGACGTGGTGTGCGTGCAGGAGCTGAAGGCGCAGGGCGGCGACCTTGACGGCGTCATGCGCGCGCCGGGGGCCTTCCGCGGCTACTTCCATTACGCCGAGAAGAAGGGCTACAGCGGCGTCGGGATTTACTGTCGGCGCGCGCCCGACCGCGTGGTGGAGGGCGTCGGTAACCGCGAGGCCGATGCCGAGGGGCGCACCCTGCGGGCCGATTTCGGGCCGCTCTCCGTGATCTCGGTTTACCTTCCCTCGGGCTCGGCCGGCGCGCATCGCCAGCAGGCAAAGTTCCGTTTCATGGACCATTTTTTTCCTCACCTGAAGAATCTCGCGGCGGAAGACCGCGAGATTCTTTTGTGCGGCGACTGGAATATTGCCCACCAGGAGATCGACTTGAAGAACTGGCGCGGCAACCGGAAGAATTCCGGCTTCCTGCCGGAGGAGCGCGCCTGGCTTACCCGCGTGTTCGACGAGCTGGGGTGGGTGGACGTTTTCCGCCGCGTGGATGCGCGCCCCGAGCAGTACACCTGGTGGTCGAACCGCGGGCAGGCATGGGCGAAGAACGTGGGCTGGCGCATCGATTACCAGATCGCCACGCCCGGGTTCGCCGCCAGCGCGAAGCGAGCGGCGATCTACAAGAAGCAGAGGTTCTCCGACCACGCGCCGCTCACCATCGACTACGATTA
>CAZCGD010000583.1:0-1994 GCA_964498105.1 uncultured Streptomycetaceae bacterium | reverse complement strand
GCCGCCGCTCGCGTCACGGATCGCATTCATTTCATCGGCCCGGTGAGCGGCGCCGACAAGTCCCGCGCATACCACGCCGCCTCCCTGCTCGCCATCCCTTCGCGCCAGGAGGCAATGTCCATCGTGGTACTGGAGAGCGGTATTTGCGGCACGCCCGTGCTTATCACCGATCGCTGCGGTTTCAACGATGTCGCGAGGGCGGGCGGCGGCAAGGTGGTTGCTGCCAGCGTTGAAGCTTTGCAACACGGACTGCATGAAATGCTTTCTATGCGAGAGCGCTTACCTGCCCTGGGCGCTGCGCTTCGCCGTTTCACGGAGCAGAACTATCTTTGGGAAAACGTGATCCGGCACTATCTCGCGCTATTCGAGCGCCTGGTGCAGGAACGAGGCAATACTTGAGAATACTTATCGTCACCCAGTATTTCTGGCCGGAGAACTTCCGCATCAACGACCTTGCGCTCGGGCTGCTCGAACGCGGCCATGAGGTGACGGTCTTTACCGGCAAGCCGAATTACCCCGAGGGCAGCTTCTTTCCCGGTTACGGATTTTTCGGACGCGTGCGGGAGAATTTCCGCGGCGTGCGCGTCATTCGCGTTCCCCTCATACCGCGGGGTGCCGGCGGGCGCCCGGGGCTCATTCTCAACTTCTTTTCCTTCGCCCTCTTCGGCTCGCTGCTCGCGCCGTTCCGCTGCAAGGGCGATTTTGACGCTATCCTCGTCTACGAGCCCTCGCCCGTCACCGTCGGGCTGCCGGCGCTGGTCTTGAAGTGGATCAAGCGGGCCCCGCTGCTGTTCTGGGTCCAGGATCTGTGGCCGGAAACGCTCGCTGCGACGGGTGTCGTGCGCTCGAAGTGGATACTGAAAATGATTGAAGGACTGGTGCGATTCATCTATCGCTACTGCGACCTCGTCCTGGTTCAGTCGCGGGCATTCGTTGCGCGCGTCGAGGCCCTGGGCGTTGAGGCCCGAAAGATTTGCTATTTCCCGAACAGTGCGGAGGACGTGTACCGACCAGTCGAGACCGGGACGCAGCCGGGGATCGGGCAGGCGCTTTTGCCAGAAGGATTCCGTATCATGTTCGCGGGCAACATCGGCGCCGCGCAGGACTTCGAGACCATCGTCGCGGCTGCCGAGCGGCTGCGCGCCCAGCACGACATTCACTGGACGATCATCGGTGATGGACGCAGGCAGGCATGGGTGGAACAGGAGATCGCTCGCCGGGGCCTGCAAAACAGCCTGCACCTGCTCGGCAGGCATCCGGTAAGATCGATGGCGCATTTCTTTGGCTCCGCCGACGTCATGCTTGTCACGCTAAGGCAAGATCCGGTTTTTGCGCTGACCATCCCGTCCAAAATCCAGTCTTACCTGGCCTGCGGGCGTCCGATTGTCGCAGCTCTCGACGGCGAGGGCGCGCGGGTGATCGAGGAATCCGGGGCGGGGATCGCAGTGCGGGCGGGAGATGCGGGGGCACTGGCGGAGGCCGTGCTGAGGCTCTACCACATGCCCCGCCAGGAACGGGAAGACATGGGGCGACGAGGGCGCGAGTATTTCGAGCAGCACTTTGAGCGCAAACTGCTGCTGACGCGGCTGGAAGAGTGGATGAGATCAGCCACGGAAGCACATCGAAAATGACTTACAAAACACTGGCCACGTAAGCACACGGAAATACACGGAATTACACGGAAAGAGACTCAAACCAGACTATTCGGCACCCCATGGAAAAAACTTCCGTGTGCTTCTGTGGCCGCAGTGCCCGGATTTTTGTCCGGTAGGCGGCAAGAAACGAGAGGGCGCGACGGGTTCCCGCTCTTTTTTGGTCCTGACGGGGGCCTGGACTCTCCATGGCGTATGGCGTTTGGTGGGAATATAATGGGCGCGCAATGTCCAAGACTGTGAATTATCGCGATATCATTACCGTTGAGCCGGGCAAGCGCTCCGGTAAGCCGTGCATCCGCGGCATGCGTATCACGGTTTACGACGTGCTCGAGTATCTGG
>CAZCGD010000582.1:0-7015 GCA_964498105.1 uncultured Streptomycetaceae bacterium | reverse complement strand
GAGCTGCGCGATGTCCACCAGGTGCGTCGGCTTTGCCAGCCGCTGCTTGAGAGTCGGGATCAGCGTCATGCCCCCGGAGATCAGCTTCGCCTCCGGATTCCTGGCGAGCAATGCGGCCGCTTCCTTGACCGACTTCGCCTGCACGTATTTGAGTGCGTACATCAGTTCTTCCCCCTTCAAATACAAGAAATGGACAGGATTTACAAGATTAACAAGATTAAAACCAGAACCAACAAAGGCCTGGTTCTGTTCTTGTTTTTGATCTAATCCTGTAAATCCTGTTAATCCTGTCTATTTGTAGTTCTTGCCCGCAGAGCGAATCGCATGCCAGAGCTTCGCCGAGGTCAGCGGCATGTCGATGTGTTTGATCCCCAGCGGCCGCAGCGCGTCCATCACCGCATTGGCGAGCGCCGGCATCGACCCGGTGCAGCCCGATTCGCCGACGCCCTTGACCCCGAGCGGGCTGACCTTGCTCGGCGTCGGATGTTCCTCGCCCTTCACGCCCCGCACCAGCCCCGCGCGCGGCATGCAGTAGTCCATGAAGCTTCCCGTCAGGAGCTGCCCGGTGCCGCGATCGTACACCACGTGCTCGGCGAATATCTGGCCCGCCCCCATCACGACGCCGCCGTGCAACTGGCCTTCGACGACCTCGTGGTTGATCACGGTGCCGAGGTCGTCCACCGCGCAGTACGAAACGATCTCGGTGGTACCGGTAGCGGGATCGATTTCGACCTCCGCGATGTGACAGCCATTGGGAAACGTCGAGCCGAACTTCCCCTCGGCGGCAATGACGACCGGCTTTGTCTTCGCCAGGTCACCGAGCTTCAGTGTCCGCTTCGATTCCTTCGAGCGGAACACGCCCTTCTCGTATTCCACCTGCGAAGGCTCGACAGCGAGCTCGAGGGCGGCAGCCGACCGGCCGTGCTCGATCAGCTTCACCGCCGCGAGGTGGCAGACGCTGCCCGCGCCCACGGTGCTGCGCGAGCCGCCGGTATGGTTGCCCAGCAACTGGTGCTGCTTCTCCGGCGCGCCCTGGACTATGTTCACGCGCTCGAGGGCAATGCCGAGCGCATCCGACACGATCATCGCGAACGTGGTCTCGTGCCCGTGCCCCTGCGACTTGGATTGCGTATGAACGGTGACGCGCCCGCCGGCGTCGAGCACGATCTCGACGTCGTCCTTCAGCGCCTGCCCCGCGCCGGTGTTCTCGATCACGGTCGCAAGCCCGATGCCGCGCAGCCTCCCCTGTTGTTCCGTCCGCGCGCGGCGCTTCGGGTAGCCCTTCCAGTCGGCGAGCTTCAGCGCCTGCTCGAACAGGCCGTGCAGATCCGCGTTCTCGTAGGTCGAGCCGGTCGGCGTCTTGTACGGGAACGCCTCGCGCGGAATGAAATTGCGGCGGCGCAGCTCGGCCGCGTCCAGCTTCAGCTCCGCCGCGGCCTCATCGACCAGGCGCTCGACGGTGTAGGCGATGTCGGGGCGTCCCGCGCCCCGGTAGGAGGAAACCGGCGCCGTGCTGGTCAGCGCGACCCGGTAGGTGGCGTAGAGCGCGGGTATGCGATAGACCCCGGTCATGCAGGTCGTCGTATTGCGGATATGGCCCATGGATGCGGGTGACAGAAAAGAGCCCATGTCGTTCACCCAATCGAGCCGCATCGCCAGGAATTTCCCGTCGCGGTCGAGCGCCAGCGCGCCGTCGATGATGTTGGCGCGGCCATGGGTATCGCACGCGATGCCTTCCGAGCGCGTGGAGACCCATTTCACCGGCTTGCCGGTGTGCTTCGCGGCCAGCATCAGCACGCAGTATTCGGGATAGGCCGGCGTGCGCTGCCCAAAACCGCCGCCGATGTCGCGCGCTACAAAATGAAGCTGGTCTTCCGCGACGCCGGTATAGACCGACATGTGCTTGCGCAACGTGGTGACGCCCTGCATGCACACGTGGAACGTATAAGACCCGTCGCGCGCGTCGTGCGAGACCATGCAGGCGCGCGGTTCCATCGGGTTGGGCGCGACCCGCGTCACTTCGACCTTGAGGCGCGTCACATGCGCCGCCTGTGCGAACGCCGCGTCGACCGCCGCGGCATCGCCCGCTTCCGACTCCAGCGCCAGGTTGCCCGGAGCGATTGCGTGCAACTGCGCTGCGCCTGGCGCGAGCGCTTCTTCGGGATGGATCGCCGGCGGCAGATCGCGGTACTCGACCTCGATCAGCTCGGCGGCGTCCTGCGCCGCGGCCGCGGTGTCCGCCACCACCATCGCCACGGCCTCGCCGACGAAGCGCACCTTGCCGTGCGCCAGCACCGGCCGCTCCGGCGCCCGGGTCTGCATGCCGCCCTTGCCGGGGAAAGTCAGCGTGTGCAGCGGCTTGACGTAGCCGGCGGCGACCGCATCGGCGCCGGTGAGTATCCGCTTCACGCCGGGGTATTTCGCCGCCTTCGCAGTGTTGACCGAGACGATGTCCGCGTGCGCCCGGTCCGAGCGCAGGAAACAGGCGTAGAGCTGGCCGGGGAGCTTCCAGTCGGCCGCGTACGTGCCGGCGCCGGTGGTAAGCCGCGCGTCCTCGACCCGCCCGATCGGCCCATGATGTTTATGTGTTGTCGCGCTCATATCTCGTATAAGTAATGGACAGGATTTACAGGATTAACAAGATTAAAACCAACATCAGTAAACAGCGGTTCTTGTTCTTGATCTAATCCTGTTAATCCTGTTAATCCTGTCTATTTGTCTTTCTTGGCGGCCTTGGCGTGCTTGGCGTGCTTGGCGGTTCAATTGTTGGTCTTCCTTTGTGTCCTTCGTGTCCTTTGTGGTTCAGCTTTTCTTAGCGGAGCGGATCGCGTGCCACAGCTTCGCCGGCGTCAACGGCATGTCGAGATGCTGGATGCCGAGCGGCCGCAGCGCGTCGATTACCGCGTTGGTGAGCGACGGCATCGAGGCGGTGCAGCCCGACTCGCCGACGCCCTTCACGCCGAGCGTGTTGTTGACGCTCGGCAGGGGCGCATCCTGCATGTGGATCGCCGGCACCAGGCCGGCGCGCGGCATGCAGTAGTCCATGAAACTGCCGGTGAGCAACTGCCCGGTGTTGCGGTCGTAGACGACGTGCTCGCTGAAAATCTGGCCGGCGCCCTGCGCCACCGCGCCGTGGACCTGCCCCTCGACGATGGTGTGGTCGATGACGTTGCCGCAATCGTCCACCGCATGGTAGGCGACGACCTGCGTCACCCCGGTCTCGGGATCGATCTCCACCTCGGTAATGTGGCAGCCGTTGGGAAAGGTGGAGCCGAAGCTGCCTTCGCCCATGACGTTGATCGGCTGCTTCGCCGCCAGGTCGAAGAGGTTGATCTTCTGTTTCCCGCCGCGCACCTGGAACACGCCCTTGGCGTAGTCCACCTGCGACGGCTCGACTTCCATCTGCTCCGCGGCAAGCGACTTGCCGTGTTCGATCAGCTTCAGGGCGGCAAGCTTGCACACGCTGCCGGCGCCCACCGTGGAGCGCGAGCCGCCGGTATGGTTGCCGAACAGCGGCTTCACGCCCTGCCGGATGCGCACTCGCTCGAGCGGCACGCCGAGCGCATCCGCCACGATCATGCCGAAAGTGGTCTCGTGTCCCTGGCCCTGCGATTGCGATACCGTGAACACGTCGATTGCGCCGGCAGTGGTCGCTTCGATCTCGACTGTGTCCTTGGGAAACAGGCCGGCGCCGGTATTCTCGATGACGGTGGCAATGCCGAGGCCGCGCAGCTTGCCGGCCTTCGCCGATTTTTTCCGGCGTGCGGCGAAGCCTTTCCAGTCCGCGAACTTGAGCGCCCGCTCCAGCACGCCGTGCAAGTCGGAGGCCTCGTAGGTCGAGCCGGTGGGCGTCTTGTAGGGAAACGCCTCTCGCGGGATGAAGTTCAACCGGCGCAACTCGGCCGGGTCCATTTTCAGATCGGCCGCGGCCTGGTTCACCAGGCGCTCGATGATGTAGGCCATGTCAGGGCGGCCCGCGCCGCGGTAGGCGGCGACCGGCACCGTGTTGGTGAAGGCCAGCCGGAACCGCCCGTAGAGCGCCGGGATGCGATAGACGCCGGTCATGCAAACGGATGGGTTCCTCGTATGGCTCGCCGAGCCGGTCGCGGAGAGATAGCCGCCCATGTCGGCGATCCAGTCGAGCCGCAGGGCGAGAAATTTCCCGTCACGGTCGAGGGCGAGCTCGCCGTTCACCGTGTTGCCCCGGCCGTGGGTGTCGCTCATGAAGCCTTCCGAACGAGTGGAAATCCACCGCACCGGGCGCGCGAGCTCCTTTGACGCCAGCATTTGCATGCAATACTCGGGATAGGCGGCGCTCCTCTGGCCGAAGCTGCCGCCGATGTCCTGCGCGTGCACCACGATTTTCTCTTCCGGCACGTCGGTGATGGCGGCCAACTGCTTGCGCATCATGTTGATGCCCTGGATGCAGACGTGCACGTGGTAGGTGTCGTCCTTCGCGTCATAGCGCACGGTGCAGCCGCGCAGCTCCATCGGGCTGGGCGCAACACGCGTGACTTCGAGCTTCAGCTTCGTTACGTGCGCGGCTTGGGCGAAGGCCGTCTTCACCGCCTCCTCGTTGCCCGACTCGTAGTCGAAGGCAAGATTGCCAGGCGCCTCCTGGTGCAGCTGCGGTGCGCCGGCAGCAAGTGCCGCCTCGGCGGACACCACCGCCGGCAGATCGCGGTACTCGATTTCCACCAGTTCGGCGGCGTCCTGCGCCGCCTGTGCCGAGTCCGCGACCACCATCGCCAGCGCGTCGCCGACGTGACGCACCTTGTGCGCCGCCAGCACCGGGCGGGGCGGCTTGATGATGTGGTTCCCGCCGCGGCCGGGAAAGTTCACGATCACGAAATACTTGGAATAGCCGGCGGTGAGGGCGTCCTGGCCGGTATAGACGCGCTTGACACCCGGGTGCCTGGCCGCCGCTCCTGTCTTCACCGACACGATCTCGGCATGCGCGCGGTCGGAGCGCACGAAACTGGCGTAAAGCTGGCCGGGCAGGTTCCAGTCGGCAGCGAACTTGCCGGCGCCGGTGACCAGCCGGCGGTCTTCCACCCGGCCGCTGAAATGGTGTGCGTGCGCGTCCGTCATGACAACCTTCCGGGAAAGTCCGTTAATTGGAACCGGGGGAATGCGCCTCGCACCGGGTCTTGCGTCGAGAGCGCTTGCCGGTGATTATCCGGCATACTGCGGCAGCCAGCAATCGGCAAGTCCATATACTGAGGATTTTGCCGGGACCCGGCCCGACAAAATCCTTAACGGAGAACCTTCAAAACGACAGTTAGGCTAGACCAATCTGGTTCCATGGCTCACCATGGACGAACTAACGGAGGCGGTGTCGCGTAATGAAGGTTCGTTCTATAGATTTCATTATTAAGGAATTTGGCGGGCCTGGGCCCGCCAAATTCCTAATCTTATGAAGAAAGACACTCTGCTGGCCCACGCCGGGCGCGACCCCGAGCGCTACCAGGGCATGGTCAACACGCCGGTGTTCCGCACGTCCACCGTGCTCTACCCCAGCCTGGAGTCGTACGAGGCGCCGCGGGACGAGGATTACCAGAGAATCGGCTACGGCCGCAACGGCACGCCCACCACCCGGGCGCTGGAAGATGCGGTGGCGCGGCTCGAAGGAGGCTATCACGCAGTGGCGCTGCCTTCGGGGGCCGCGGCGATTGCGGCGGCTATCAGCGCCTTCGCCCGGACCGGCACCCATATCCTGCTCGCCGACCCGGTGTACTCGCCCACGCGCCACTTCTGCGAGGCGCGCCTGAAGCCGGCGGGCGTCGAGGTGGAGTACTACGATCCGTCGATCGGCGCCGGCATCGCCCGGCTGATCCGCCCCAACACGCGAGCGATCTATTGCGAGTCTCCCGGCTCGCTCACCTTCGAGATGCAGGACGTCCCCGCCATCGCCGAAGCCGCGCACGCCCGGGGACTGCCGGTGCTCGCCGACAACACCTGGGGCACGCCCTATTTTTTCCGCTCCTTCGAGCGCGGCGTGGACGTTTCCATCCATTCCGCGACCAAATACATCGTCGGCCATGCCGACGCGATGATGGGGATCATCGTCACCAACCAGCAGTACTGGCGCACGGTGCGCCGGACGGTGGCCGACTACGGCTACAGCGTGAGTCCCGACGATTGCTACCTCGCGCTGCGCGGCTTGCGCACGCTTGGCGTGCGGCTGAACCACCAGATGCAGAGCGCGCTCAGGGTCGCGGGCTGGCTCAGGGCGCGGCCCGAGGTGAAGCGCGTGCTCTACCCGGCGCTGGAAGGCGATCCCGGCCATGCGCTCTGGAAACGCGATTTCAGCGGGGCGGCCGCCCTGTTCTCGTTTGTGATGAACGTCGCGGGCGGCCGGCAGACGGCCGCGTTCGTCAACGCGCTCGAGATCTTCGGCATCGGCTCGAGCTGGGGCGGCTACGAGAGCCTCGTCAACGTCGCCCACGCCGAGAAGATCCGCACCGCGACGAAGTGGGATCCCGGCGGCGAGACCATCCGGCTCCATATCGGCCTCGAGGACCCCGATGATCTCATCGCTGATCTCGAGCGCGGCTTTGCCGCCATGAAAAGAGCGGAATGAAGCCGCCGATGAACGCCGATACACGCCGATAACAGCAGAACTTATAACCGACTTGCGCGGGCGATTCATAAAGCAAGATGGAACTGCTGTGGACGTGCAACCAAAGCCGGGGAAATTTTATGGCGTTCTTCTGCGACGAGTCTATTGGAGAATCTGAGCGAGCTGCCACCCATGGCCATTTTGGTTGAGCTAAAGTAGAACCTTGGCGGTGAGAGTTTTCGGTTTTTATCGGCGTGTATCGGCGTTCATCGGCGGCTAATTCTGAACTAGGAGACAGGCATGAAAGTGGGTTTCATCGGCATCGGCACCATGGGCGGCCACATGGCGCTCAACGTCCGCAAGGGGGGCCACGACGTGGTGGTCCACGACGTACGGGAAGCAGCGGCGGGGCCGCATCTCAAGGCGGGCTGCACGTGGGCGAATTCGGCGCGG
>CAZCGD010000581.1:0-5277 GCA_964498105.1 uncultured Streptomycetaceae bacterium | reverse complement strand
GTTAGCAGGCTGTTGAAATTCTCGCTTGCTGACAAGTGTTGGCGAATATGATTCCGTTCTCCTAGGGATTGCAAGGGGGCGGGAGATGCGTGGATCGGACACAACGTCGGGGTCGATGTTCTCGTATGTCGATCTGGAGGCCCGCGTTCCGGCGGCCCACCCGTTGCGGGTTATCCGCCAGATCGTCAACGAGACGCTGGCCAGCCTCGATGGCGAGTTCGCCAAGCTTTACGAGAAGACGGGACGGGAGTCGGTGGCGCCCGAGCGCTTGCTTCGGGCGTCCTTGTTGCAGGCCTTCTACTCGGTTCGCTCCGAGCGCCAGCTGATGGAGCAGCTCGACTACAATTTGTTGTTCCGCTGGTTCGTCGGCCTGGGCGTCGACGATCCGGTTTGGGACCACTCGACGTTCTCGAAAAACCGCGACCGGCTGCTCGACGCCGATGTGGCGGCGATGTTCATGGCTGCGGTGCTCAGGCACGGCAAGGTGAAGCCGTTTCTGTCGGACGACCACTTCTCGGTCGATGGCACGCTGATCGAGGCGTGGGCGTCGCTGAAGAGCTTCCGGGCCAAGGATGGTTCCGACGAGCCGCCGGCTCCCGGACGCAACGGAGAGCGCCAATTTAAAGGCGAAAAGCGCAAGAACGACACGCATGCATCGACCACCGATCCCGATGCCAAGCTCTATCGCAAGAGCAACCACGCTGCGGCAAAGCTCAGCTACTTGGGGCATGCGCTGGCTGAGAACAGACATGGCCTCATCGTCCAAGCTGACGCCACCACGGCCACCAGCCGCGCCGAGCGCGAGATGGGCCTCGAGATGATCCAGCGCCAGGATCCCGGCTCCGAGCGCCGGATCACGCTGGGCGGTGACAAGGGCTTCGATACGAAAGAGTTCGTCGAAGAGTGCCGCGCCATGTGCGTGACGCCGCATGTTGCCGCCAAGATCGCGAGATCGTCCATCGACGCCCGGACGACGCGGCACGAGACGTACAAAATCAGTCAGCGCAAACGCAAGCTCATCGAAGAAGCGTTCGGGTGGGTGAAGACCATCGCAGGGTGCGCCAAAGTCAAAGTCCGGGGCCTCGCCCGCGTGCGCCACCACTTCACAATCGCAATGACGGCCTACAATCTGATCCGGATGCCCAGGCTCCTCGCCCAAGCAGCATGAGACGAGCGCCGGAACCAGGCCAACTCCAGAACCGAAACCCTCGATACCGTCCTCAAACGAGGATACGGTTCCGCCCAAGACCGAAGTTCAACAGCCTGTTAGAACGATGCCGATAAATGCCGCCCACATCCACAGCGGCTTGCCCATGACCGCTTCGTTCACGAATTCCATCACGCGTGCCCTCTATTGTCACTCAGTTCAGTCGAAGACGGCTATCAGCCGGGACGATTTGTGACGTTTCGGGATGGTCCCTGAAGTCACATTCCGGCGGTGATGATCAGTCCGGAGCCAACACGCGGTCGCGCCGGCGAGACTGATTGCTGGCAGGAACGGGGATGGGCTGAAGTCGAGTGGCTGCGGGAAACGACGCCTCCGCCGTCGAAACGATTGCATAAATGCGTTTCTGCAGCATCAGCCGCAGGTTCTGGAGCCGCAAAACGGGCAGCCAGTTAGGATTGCGTCGTTTGCGCGCGGTAGCAATCTCCTGTTGGAGACGGCCTGACCTAATGAGCAAGGAAAAGATGTAACGAGACATTGGGCTCCTCCAATTAGAACTATGGAGGGCGTATCCGGATGCATAACAGACAGCACCGGGCACGCCCGATGCGGTCCGACATCGCAATGCCAGCATGGCATCGCCAGAGGGGCCCGGTCCCGCATTCTATAGTGACATATGGGATGCCGTAGCCAGGCGGCAAGGGCCGAGAGCGCTTTATCAAACGGGCATCGGAATCTCCGATCAGCAGCGGCCGAGGTTTCGATTGGAAATGCCTTCACTGAAGCACCAATTCCCTCTCAAGGGTTGAGGCGGATTTGTTTGCCTAGCAGCCCAGCAAAGAAGCGAAGAACATGAGAGGAGTTTGAAAATGTCTACCACGTTCAAGGCTCAGTTGCGCGCCGCCGCGCTTGCAACTGCCTTTGTCACAGGAGCCACTGTTGCCGCGCATGCAGTACCTTCGGTGCTTGCGTTCGACCAGAAAGTACAGGGCAACGAGTTAACGCTCGACTACGTCATGTTGCCGACCGATGGCTACGTCGTGATATACGGCGCTGACAAGGATGGTAAGCCCATGAAAGAGTCACTTGGCCACGCCGAGTTGAAAGCTGGCGACCATCGGGCCATCAAGATCAAGCTCGGTAGTGCACCGCAAAGCGGCTCCACACTATGGGCATCGCTTTACACTGACAAAGACAACAAGCCCGGCTTCGACAAGGGTGGTGATGCACCGATCTGGCGCGAAGGGCTTCCGCTCGTGAACCGCTTCATCGTCAAGTAATGAAGGGACAAAGGCTAGGGGCTCATTTGAGAACTCCTCTGTTCTACAAGGAGGTCTTGGATCGTCCCTATCCTACGCAGAACGCCCGCAGGAGCGCTGGCTCCTCGGGCGTTTCAATTCGGAAAACAACCGATGGTTCGAATGTCGCCCGTGAAATCAAGCCAAGTGGTCATGGTTAACTGATCCGCAACAGGTGATCGGGGATGCCTCGATGACGACCCAGGCCCGATACCACACTGAATTGAAGAGCCCAAGTTTGAATACGTCCCTCTCATCGACGGAGTGAGTTATGAAACAGGCATCGAGAGGAGGTTTACCGGAGAGAATCCTCCTCGCGACCGACCTAACGGCGGCCTGTGACCGCGCCTTCGGCCGTGCCGTGCAACTCGCTCGGATGTGGCGCGCGCACTTGACGGTCGTGCATGTTGTCGAAACAGGTGAACGCGAAGTCATCGGCGTCTCGCAGCGAACGGCGGATGCATCCGCCGAGATCGAACTTCTTATTGGACCCTATCGCGATCAACTCGATTTTCAGATCTCTCAGCATTTATCTTTCGGCAATGCCGTGGAGGCTTTGTTGGTGCAAGCGCGAGAGACCGAGTGCGACTTTCTGATCACCGGACTCGCCTATACCAAATCGCTCAGTGCGACATTTATTGGGTCAACCGTCGAGCAGCTCGTGCGCGAGGCGCAAGTCCCGGTGCTTGCTGTCCGCCGAAGAGCTTACAGGCCCTACCAATCGATAGCCGTTGGCGTCGATTTCTCGGAGCCTTCCCAGCACGCTTTAAATCATGCACTTGCGCTGTATCCAGATGCGAAGTTCGCGGCAGTGCACGCCTACAATATCGGATTTGCGGGCAACGTTTCTACGGACGCCATGATCGTTCAATACGAAAAGAAGGAGCAGACAAACGTCCAGGCGGTGGTACAGGCCGCGATGAGCACTTGTCTGACCAAATCCGGACAAGAGCACTCGAAGATCAAGACACACTACAGTCACGGCGACCCGGAGGTCGTGATGAAAACTTTCATTGAGCACGACGAGTCAGATTTGGCCGTCGTCGGCACGCACGGTCGCGCAGGACTTCAGCGCGCCCTCATCGGCAGCGTTGCGGCCCGCCTGCTCAACACCCTGCCCTGCGATGTCCTCGCGATCCACCCTAACGCGAGATCTCCGCGCAACCGACAGCAGTATCACAAAGCCACAACAGTTGGGGACACATGGGCAAGCACATCGTGATTGCAACTAATGGCTCGGAGCTGTCCGAAAGAGTACATCCGCCAGAGCACGAGGGCCGCCTCATCATCCAGTGACGAAGCGGCTCGGAGCAACATATCTAGTCCGGGCCGTGATCGAAGCCGGTTTCAAAGGCCATTGTCAACGAAGTATGCCAGCGCGCCTTTCAGAATGGAGTAAGCTCAATGCCGCAAGGAAAGAACAAACGACGCCATGCCACCGAAAAGGAGAGCCTTGCGCGTGAGGTGGCAACAGCCGGGCGCGACGATTTGATGGAAGCGATGATTGCGGCCTGCGCCATAATCGCCCACGCAGACGGCAGTGTGGATATCACGGAGCGCCGGCGCGTGCTGCAGTTGATGCGCGCGCTCCCCGCCTTTGCCGGCTTTTCGAGCGAGTCGGTGGCGGAAGAATTCGCCCGCCACGAACGCGCATACGAGTATGAACCGTTTCTCGCACGCGAAAAAGCGCTCGATACCATCAAGGCATTGAAACCACTTGTCACGGAGGTGCAAATGTTGTTGTCTGCCTGCCAGCATGTGCTTGAGGCAGATGGCATCTATCATCAGCAGGAGTATCAGGCCCTCCACGACATCAGCAAGGCCCTAAATGCGGCATGATGATTTTAATAGGCGGCCATTACAGAAGTCCCGCGTGCGGGTTTCTCTCCATGCCCAACACTTCACCTCGTTTTCGGCGGTGACAAGGCTGCATGGCGGATCTAGAAAAACATTTGCCCTATGCATTGCGGCAGTTCGAGTCGGAGATCATTGTTCCCTTAAAGCTCTTCGGTTTCGATGTCTCTTTTACGACCGGAAGCTCCGCAAAAGTAACCACGGCTATGGCTCTCTCCGCCTACCTGATCTACGCAATGCGGGAGCGCGCGATTATTCCAGGCAGGCTGCAGGCAAGTGCGGAGCTGCTTTACTCATTCGTCGCGGACACGATCACGAAGATCGCAGGTGAGGAGGGACGGGCCAGCATACCTTTCATCTTTACGGTTTGCGTTTTCATCCTCTTCGGTACGCTGTTCGGACTAACGCCAATCAAGGAGACGTTCACCGCTCAGCTAACCGTGACCCTTGCGCTGGCGCTTGCCGTGTTTGTGCATGTCAACGCGATTGCCTTCCGCAAACACGGTCTTGGGTTCTTTCGCAATTTTTTGCCTGCGGACGTGCCACTCTTCGTGGCCCCAATCTTCGTTCTCGTCGAAGCCATCTCATATCTCTTCAGGCCGATCACATTGGGTTTCCGCATATTTGCAAATATCTTCGCGGGCCATGTCATGCTGAAGTTATTCGCCGATTTGTGCGTCATGTTGGTCACGGCACTTGGTACCACCGGGATACTCGTATCGATCTTTCCGGTAATCATGATGGTACTCTTGTACGGCTTCGAGATTGTGATCGTGTGCATCCAATCCTATATCTTTATGCTGCTTTCCGCCATGTACCTGCGGGATGCACTTCATGTGCACTAGTGTTCTGACTCATTCATTTGCATCCCGCTTCCAGGGAGGCCAGCGCTTTCTTGGCGCGGTGGTGTTTCGAGATGATCTTGTGGGGCTTGGCGGCCCATTTGAAGGGCTTCGGGTT